>JAAFHQ010000307.1 GCA_013298445.1 Chitinophagales bacterium
ACCTATGACGACTTTCGACCTTTTAACAAAGGGGTGGCTGAGGTGAGCCAAAGTGGAAAATGGTTAAAAATTGACAAATCTGGAAATATTGTACAATAGTGGATAGCATGGTTTTTTTGAACTAAAGGCCGTCGAAACAATTCGTCCCGAGCACATCCGACAACTTCAAAACTACCTCAAAGCCAGTACCATCGAAGTGGGGCTTTTGTTGAATTTTGGCGAAGAACCGCACTTCGTGCGTAAGGTGTACTCCAATCACCACAAAGACCTGCCCAACAACAATTAGCTCAACGCCGCGGCCGCATCCCCCACATCATCCCCACCCCTGCCAGCACCACCACCAATGCCAACTGAAAGCTCCATCGCCAATTCCGCTTCCCGACCAAACGTTCCTCCTTACTCCCCTCTACCGAATTGGACCAGGCAATAAAAGCATCCGCGATCGGCAAGGAGCCAAACAAGTAACGCTTCTCCTTGCCCCAATGCCAGCCCAATCCAAATGCCTCAATACTGTTGCGCAACCCAATGGCCACATCATCCTCTCCGTACAAAGCCATGGTGCGTTGCCCCACAATTGATGCCGCACCCCCAATGCCAAAAATGACCGGCCCCGAATCCACGTCGCCAAACCCCAAGGTACCTTTGGGGTATTCCCGAATCCCTGGAAGGCCTGTACGCCGGGCCAAAAAAGCTATTTTGTAGCGCTCAAAGTGTCGGCGAGCATAGGTGGAATCTATTTCAATCAAAAAATTGAGGATCAAACTTTGTGAAGAACCTCGCGCTGCTTCAAGGGCTTTGCCCGTATAAGGGTGAACTGAATGAGGAATCAAGCCCAATTGATCGGTTCTTTTGTCCACCTGCTTCAACCAATCTTGCATCAATGAACCATATTGTGGTCTAAACAGCCGATCGTGTTGCGACAAACTGGCCATCAGCACCACCATGTCCGCAGGCCAAGTGGCGTAAACGTAGGATTCCAAAAAAGGAGTTTTACTCTCGGCGACTGCCTTGGCGATTTGTGTACAATTATCTTGAAAAATTTGAACCTGTAATGTGTCCTCACTCATGTCAGGCAACAGTTCCAGGTATTTTCCCCGCAAATAATTGCTCCAGCCCCGATAAAAAGCGCCGTAAGCCAGGGGCAAGTTGGGCGAAAAGGGCACTTTGCCTTTTGGAGAATCTATGGCGTGCAAGGCCCAGCGCACTTCTTCAATGCCATGCTGGTACAAAAGCGATTGAACCGGAGTTTTGGCCAGCAGATTGCACCAACTCAAGCCATACAATGCATTCAAAAAGAGGTAACCTTCGGGATACCTTTTTTGCATGTCCTCGGCTGCACCTGTGTGCATGCGTTTTTGCAGGTAGTTGAGTTGGGCTTCTACGCTAAGGTTGATTTGGGGAGTGGTATTGCTCCAGCGCGGTTGGTAGTAAAGCCGAACGTTGAGGTACAAGATGATCGCAATGACTACAAACAAGGCGGAGTAAAGGATACGTTTGAGCATAGGCTTGTTTTTAAATTAACGTTGCGGCTCCATCAAAATTTTCACCCACCCTAGCCTTGCTTTTTTCAAAACTAAATTCTACATTTGTAGAAACAATTCTAAAACCATAGAACATGCAACTCAGCAAAGGAGAAGAACAAATTATGGAATTCCTCTGGCAGCTTGAACAAGCTTACATGAAAGACCTCATCGAGGCATTCCCCGACCCAAAACCTGCGGCAACCACCGTGGCAACCCTCCTCAAACGAATGCAAGACAAAGGCGCAGTTGCTTATCACACCCACGGCAACTCCCGCGCGTACTACCCCTTGATCAGCAAAAACGATTATTTCTCCCGGCAGGTCAAGGGCATGATCAACAATTTTTTTGGTGGCTCTACCACCCAGTTTGCTTCCTTTTTCACTTCGGCTACCGAGATGAGTAAAGAGGAGTTGGAGGATTTGCGCCGCATGGTGGATCAGGAAATCAAAAAGAAAAAGCCATGATGCTCTATCTCCTCAAATTCATCGGCGGCTCCACCCTGCTGTGGGTAGTTTACCACTTTGGCCTGGAACAAGAAAAAATGCATCGTTTCAAGCGTTTTTACTTGTTATTCAGCCTTGGGTTTGCACTGGTGGTGCCTTTGATACCGCTTCCCTGGTTTGAGCAGGAAGTGGTTCCTGTGTTCGTAGTGGGCAATGAGCCAATCCAAGGCAGTCCAATTTCAGCTCAGGTAATGCCTCAAATAGCCCCCCGCTTGCCAATCGAGTCCATCTTATGGTCGGTTTATGCCATCATTGCTGCCATCCTGCTGCTTCGATTGCTCCTTAACCTTTATCGGGCATTGAGGTTAAAAACAAAAGGGGACAAATCACAGCATGCCGGAGCGCCCCTGGTCATTTTGCCCGAACACATCCCGACTCATTCTTTTTTCAATACCATTTACATCAATCCAAAAGATTACACTGAAGACGGTGCCAGTGCAATTCTCGCCCACGAGCTCGCCCATGTCCGACAAAGGCATAGCTGGGATATCCTCTTTGTCGAACTATTGCGGGTACTGTTTTGGTTCAACCCGGTGTTGTTCGCCTACAAACGTGCCATGCAGCTGAACCACGAATTCCTGGCCGACGAGGCGGTGATCCAGCAAGCGAGCATCGACATTCCGACTTATCAATATTTGCTTTTGGATAAAATTGCCCAGGCCCAGCAACTCAGACTGGTGCAGCAATTTGATTATTTCATCACTAAAAAACGACTGTTCATGATGACTAAAGAAGCCAAATGGCAACGGTCTTTTTGGAAAAGACTAGCCTTAATTCCCTTAGTCGCGGGTTTAATTTTATTGTTGAGCGACAAAGTACAATCGCAAAGCCAGCCCAGCAGCCCGCCTAAGGTGCTCGCTCAAAAGGAGCAATCCGGCGTATCCCAGGCCTTGTTGGATGAATACAATGCTGAGGTCAAAAGGTATTGGGATACCATAGAAGCCATCAAAGGCAAAAAAAATCACTGGGTTCGCATGGACAACTTTAAAAAAGATCGCCTCAATGAAATTTACAAAATGATGAGCGAAGCCCAACGTGCCGAGGTCAAAACAATTCCTCATTTTGTACCCAAACCGCCACCTCCAGCAAGAAAATCCCCAACGAACGAGCAGCTGCAACTTTGGTCCAGCACGGAAGTGTATGGCGTTTGGATCGATGGCAAAAAAGTAGCAAATGCTGTTTTGAGGAACTTTAAACCCAATGATTTTTCGATGTTTTTTGTGAGCAAGCTCTACAAAAATGCGATTCCTCCGGGAAGTATCCGCCGTTTTCAAATTAATTTATACACCCATAGAGGATATGAGGACGCTTTTATTAAAAACTGGTGAGTAGCATCTCTTTAATTTACTTTTCCATTCCAAACGGCAATAGCGCAGGTAGCACTATTGCCGTTTGTCGTTTTCACCCCTGCAATCCGTCGCGTTCGCACAGCATATTTTAACATTTCATGCTATAATTTTGCACAATCAATCAAAAATCAACAAAAAATAAAACACTTAAGATATTGTCTGATCGCCGCATTAAACCCATCATTATACCCCCAAAAACTGCGATAGCTAAATTTTATTTGGCGAATATGGTCATGGCGAAATTTTTCACATCCAAAAGATTGTCAATTGTTTAGCCTGAGGTTTTAAGGTTTTCTGAAGGCGAAAAAAAATTAAAAAAATGTCGGCTTTTTGGAAACCTTCATCGACCCTTTTTTGTCTTTTGTCCAGAAACTTAAAAAACTTTGGAAACTATTAAACCATTTCAAGTTTCCAAAGTTTTTTAAGTGTACCTTTGCCGCGATATGGAACCAAAAGAAAATAAGGACACGAGGAAACAAATCATGCGTAGAGCTGAATCACTCTTTATGCGTTACGGCATCAAAAGTGTGAGCATGGATGACATTGCCCGCGAGCTCGGCATATCCAAAAAAACCTTGTACCAGTTTTTTGAAAACAAAGAGGACCTGATCCTCAAAACGATTGAAAGTCACCTACAAGATGAAGTGTGCGATATGGATTTGATCATCAGCCATGCCAGCAATGCCTTGCAGGAAATCATGCTGCTGGCCCGGCACGTCATCGGTCAATTTCAAGAACTCACCTCAAGTGTGGTGTACGACCTCAAAAAATACTACCCCGAGGCCTGGAACCTGATCGACCACATGCAACGCGATCATGTGTACAAGTCCATTCTGAATAACCTGAACCGTGGCGTTGCTGAAGGAGATTACCGCAACGACCTCAACACCGAAATTATGGCCCGCCTGCACGTAGGTAGCCTGTATTTGCCAATTGATCAGTCACTTTTCCCCATTCGGGAGTTTCAACCCGATCAGGTTTTTAAAGAATACATCTATCACTTTGTGCGGGGCGTAGCCTCCGAGCAAGGTTTGAGCAAGATCAAAGAATACCTTCGGGAGAAACAAAGTGCTGGAAGTGTCAACTTTTGATTAAAACTTTTGAATAACCCAAACACCCACCGCACCGTGGGGTTGATCCATGATATTTAAACTGATTGTTATGAGTTATTATGACGGATTCCTAAATGTACTGCGCCTGAAAGGGATGCTGCTGGGCACTTTGTTGCTGAGCACCCTCCTCCCGGCTCAGAGCACCCTTTCAGTGAAAGAAAGTGTTCAGTTTGCCTTAAAAAACAGCCCAATGCTGCAAAAAGCCAAACTGGATACCCGCAAATCACTGGAGCAGATACGCGAATACAAAAGTACCGGATTACCCCAGGTGAATGCTAGCCTTGGTTTTACGTACAACGCGAAATTGCCAACCCAATTGATTCCCAACTTCTTCCAGGGCAAACCCGATGAATTGGTTCCCGTGCAGTTTGGTACCGACCTCAACACCACTGCTGGTGCGGAAGTAAACCAATTGTTGTACAGCCAACAATACTGGGTCGGCATCAAGGCCATCAAGGCTGTAGGCAACTTCAACCAAACCGTAGAGTTGAAAACGGAAGAAGAAGTGGCATACAATGTAGTGAAGCTGTATTATCAGGTTCAGACCATTTACAAGCAGCGCGATTTGATCGTTGCCAACTTGGAACAAATCAATGGTTTGCTCAAAGCGACCGACCTGCAATACAAAAATGGCCTGGCCAAAAAACTGGATGTCGACCAATTGCGCGTCAATCAAATCACTCTACAAACGCAATTGCAAAACCTCGAGCTGAACTACCAGCAAGGTCTACAAGCCCTGAAGTTTGCCATGAGCATGCCACAGGAAACACAACTGACCTTAAGTGATACGCTCAGCGAGATTGTAATGCCCAATGCAGACCCTACTTATTTGGAGCCCAGCTACCAAAATAAGTTGGACCTCACCCTGCTGGATCAACAAACCACGCTGCAACAACTCAACGCCGATCAATTGCGGGCTACTTCCTGGCCAACCCTACGGGCTTTTGGCAATTACAACTTCCAGGGTCAAGGCAATGGTTTTGGAGAGCTGGGCAAAAACCAGAACTGGTTTAGCTTCTCGGCCGTCGGACTCAATGTGAGCATTCCCATCTTCGATGGTTTTTACCGCAAAAGTAAAGTCGAGCAAGTCAAAATTGATATGTTGAAAATTGCTGAAGACCGCAAACAGACCATGCAGTCGCTTCAATTGCAACACAGCCAGGCCAAACAACAAGTAATCAGCTACTGGAACACACTCAATGCGCTACGCGAAAACCGCAAAGTGGCGGAAGAAGTGTATAGTGTTACTCAAAAGCGCTATAAAGAAGGTATCGCCAACGTGACCGAAGTGTTGGTTGCCGAAAAAACCATGCGTGAAGTGCAATCGAACTTCCTGGGCAATCTGCTGCAATACCAACTCGCAAAAGTAGACCTGGATTACGCCAATGGCAAAATCCGCGAAATGTATAAATAATCGACGCGGGCTATCCAGCTAGCGGGATTCATTCCTGATAACCCTTTTATCAAACACAACAACAATGAAGAATATAATTGGTATCCTTATCACCTTGGTTGTAATCGGTGGCCTTACGGCAGTTACAGCTTGGCAATTGGGGAAAAATAAAGAAAAAATTGAAGCCGACGGTAAACTGACCCAGGTGCGCAACACAGAAATTCCAGTGAAAGTGACCACAATGGGCAATCAGAATATCCAGGGTGGCTTTGAAATCAACGGTACCTTTCAGCCCATCAAACAACTGACCGTGATGAGTGAGGCTCAGGGCCGGATCACCCAGTTGAACGTGAAAGATGGCAGTTTCGTCAATGAAGGCGCAGTGATTTTGGCGGTAGACAACGACCTGCTGGAAAATCAACTCGAACTGGCTCGTGTCAACCTCAAAAAGGCTGAAAACGACGTAACTCGCCTGAAAAACCTGCTGGGCGACGGTGGCGTTACCCAACAACAAGTAGATGATGTTCAAAATGGCATTGACAACATCAAGGCCAATATCAAAAACCTGGAGAAGCAGATCAGCATGACCTATGTCAAAGCCCCAATCTCTGGTACCGTTTCTGGAAAAACGATTGAAAAAGGTGCTTTCCTGGCCCCAGCCATGAGAATCATGGACATCATTGATGTGCGTCGCCTCAAAATGGCGGCTTACCTGACCGATGATGAAGTGCTTCAAGTGAAAAAAGGCCAGCGGGTGGAATTGCGTACGGATGTGTATCCCAACAAAGCCTTCGTCGGTGTGATCAACCTGATTGATGTAAAAGCGGACAATGCCCAACGTTTTTTGGTGGAGATCGAACTGGATAACCCAGGATCCACCCCATTGAAAGCGGGTATGGACGGCGTAGCTGAATTCAACACAGGTCGCTCGGTATCCATTTTAGCCCTGCCCCGCGAGTGTATCGTAGGTAGTGCCCGCGATGCCAAGGTGTTTGTGGTTGAAAATGGAGTCGCCAAATTGCGCCCCATCCAGCTTGGCAACATCTACGGAGATTACGCTGCTGTACTTTCTGGCCTCAAGGCTGGTGAAGTGGTGGTTAGTTCCGGCCAGATCAACCTGGAGAATGATATGAAGGTGAGAGTTGAAAAATAAATGGAAAGTTGAGAAGTTGAGGAAAGTTGAGGAAGATTGAGGCTACCGCGAGCGATTTTGACAATGACGCTTGCGGTAGCCTAAACCTCCCTCAACCTTCTCAACCTCCCTCAACCCCTAAAAAAAAACAAAATGACACTAACCGAAATCG
>JAAFHQ010000308.1 GCA_013298445.1 Chitinophagales bacterium
CCTTGGTTCAATTGGGCGGTGCCTTCGGCTTCCAGCATTTTACCGGCTATGACAATTATAGCAACCAGGCCCAGTTTGAGCTAGACAGCGTCCGTTTTCAGAATGGCCGCTATGTACTGAATAAAACCGATTGGCCGGTGGGGCAATTGTTCCAACTGGAAGTCAACACCCTCAAGGAGGAGGAATACCTCTACGTTTTGAGCATCGATGCCCAACGACAAATCCATGTCCATTTCCCGCGGCAGGAGGCCCTTAATGATAAATTCGCTGGCCAAAACACAAGTGCTTTGGTGCTCAGCCAGGGCAGCACTTTATTGGTACCCGGACCGAACAAGGCTTTAAAAATTGCCAATCCGGGAACAGATCGTTTGATCGTTCTTTACAGCAAACGCCCCATCAACGATTTGAAGGGTTTAGCCCAGGCTTTGACACAGTTCCAGGGGGATTTTTGGCAACATTTGTTAAGAACCCTTAATCGACATGCGATTCCACCCAGTGATATTCGTTATCATCCTCGAAAGATGGCTTTTGAGGCATCTACCCGGGGAGATGGGTACATTGTGCCTTTGCTGCTCGAAGTAGATGCCAAATAGACTTTGTGGGGGGAGAGTATTCAAAAATTCACGGAAAGTATTAGATTTACCCAGCCTTTTGAAGCAAATGGTATTTCCTTTGCGCTGTGAAACGTTTGAATACTATCGCACAGTCTGTTGAAACCTGATCAACAAAATCTAGCACGTGGATTCGCTTTGCGCCACTATTATACCTAAACATTTTCCAAAATGAACAAGTTTATCGTACTGCTTGGTGGTATCTTATTATCAATCAGTTCATTGGCTCAAGACATTAAACCCGTTTGGTTCAAAAACTTTGGTGGTGCAGGGGATGTATTCCACCGCGTCATTGAAGCTGGCAATGGTTCAGTCATTGCAGTGGGCGAAAGCAGCACGCAGTCGCAAGGAGGGAAAGATGGACTGGTCACCATCCTCAATTACAGCACCGGGACGGTAGTTAAAGAAGTCCGTTTTGGGGGAGCCAAAGACGATGTGATTTATGACATAGCCGCAACCCCACAAGGCTTCTTTTTAATGGTTGGTTACACAGAATCAATTGGCAAAGGTGGCCGAGACGGCTGGCTGTTGCTGATGGATGAAAAAGGGCGAAAAATTGATGAAAAAAGCATTGGTGGAGTAGGTAAGGATGAACTGCGGCAGATCGAAATTTTACCTGACGGCTCAGCTATGGTCTTGGCCGGGTTTAAAAATGACCAGAAAGATGGCGATGCCTGGTTGGTCAAATTGAGCCTTAAGTACGAAATGATTTGGGAAAAACAAAACGGAAAAGGCGAGTATGGAATCCCCAGTGGCCTGGTGCTTTCCAATGATGGAGGTGTTTTATTCAGCGGAAACACGAGCAAAGGAGAGAACATATATCTGGCTAAAATTGACGCTCGTGGCGCAGGTGTTTGGTCTCAAGTATACAATGAGAACAAATATGATGAAGCCCTTGACTTGATCAACACCTCCGATGGAAACTATGCTTTGGCCGGATTGACCAAGTCAAAAGGGGAAGGGGACGCCGATGCCTGGTTGTTAAAAATCGGGAAAGATGGTAGCCTTTTGTGGGACAAACCCTTAGGCAAAAGAGGCTTTGACCTCGCTGCGGCAGTGCTGCAATACAACAACGGCGCTTTTGGCCTATTTGGTTCTTCCAATTCTTACCGCTCTGGTGCCCGTGATGCAAAAGCGATTGGGATAAAAGCTAGTAGTGATGGTACTTTGAAGTCTTTTGTTTATTGGGGCAATGGGAGCAACGAATCTTGGGAAGCAGCAACCCTTCTCCACGAGGGCAGTGTTGTCGTTGCAGGAAAGACACCCCAGGGTGCCTTTGTCGGACGCCTACCCCGTGAAGACGACGATAACCCTCCCATCGTTGGTGTTCGTGATCAAAACGCAGTAGAGATTGCCGAACTAAAACTAAACTCTCAGGACAATCAAACCATTCAGCGGAATGAAAACGCTTATTTGAGTTTTCGCCTGAACAATAAATCAGGTGCGGTTTTATCCGACCTAAAAGTGGAAATCGAAGACAAGCTGGGCAGCTCCAGACTGGAATACTGGACGGTTAACTACCTTGGCCAGGTTGGTAGCGAGCGGGGAGGAAAAATGGTTCGTATCCCTGTTCGGAGCAAGGACATTACCAATGGTGAACACAATTTTAATGTAAAAATATCAGCAGGAGATAAATACCTGACGGATGAGGATGTAAAAATTGTTACTCGGGTACCCTTGCCTGCCAACTTACAAATTGCTAGTCACAATTTCTTCTCAAGCACTCGCTCAGATGAACTGACTCTTCGGGTAGTTTTGGAAAATTCCGGTGATGCCAATACCGGGCCAACAGACATTACCTTTCAGTACCCGGTTGGGATCAAGCCGAGCGCTTCAGCAAGCAATACTATCGGTCCTGTAGCCGCCCGAGCCAAGCGACAAGTTGATTTTTTGTTTACTAAAACAGCCCAATTTACTGGCCCTTCAGTAAAAATCATTTGTATCGTCAAGGAAAATGGCGTTGAAAAAATTCGCAAAACCCTTGAAGATCGCCGGGGTGGAGTAGGGGGTGATGGCCCCATCATGATCTGGACCGATCCCGATCCCAACGAAGTAGGCAATAAGATCAAAAAGACGACCAACCAGATGGAGTTCAAAATGAACGTCTTGCATGAAAAAAGCCTCCAACCCAAAGACTTTAAACTCCGCATGAACGGTGTAGAAATGGAAGGCTCCAAATTCAACGAACAAGATTTGTCTGCACCGAAACGAGATACTGGATTGTACTCTTACACTTACCGGAATAAAGTTCCGCTGATTTTGGGCCGAAACCGCCTGGAAGTGGTTGTTGACGGAAAAGTTTCTTCTTATATCGACATAGAATATGCTCCTCAGCGCTCCAACCTCTTTATCCTATCGATTGGCCCGGTTCACAGCGACTTGATGTATACTTCCAAGGATGCTAAAGATTTTGCCGAAGCTTTCCGTGATCAGGGTGGGGTAGACAAACTCTATCCCAACGTCCACGTCCAGGAAATTACCACCCCCGAAACCACCAATCTAACCGGGATCAAGCAGGCCATGTATGATTTGAGTTACATGTGGAAAGATGGATTGATCACTGCCAATGATGTGGTGATAGTCTTCATCTCTTCGCATGGGAAAATTTATGAAAATCAGTTCAAAATCCTGCAAACTGGCTACAATCCTAAATACGAGGACGTTTCTATCGATTACAAAAAAGAAGTGCTGGATGTGCTCAACCGCTTGAGTTGTAAAAAGCTCATCTTTTTGGATGCCTGCCACAGTGGGGGCGCCAAGGAAGGGTTTGGAGGATTGAGCAAAGCGGTGATCGATTTGGCGAAAACCCAACCGGGCGTGAGCACCCTTTCTTCTTGTAAGGCTGACGAAAAATCATATGAAGCCCAAAACTGGGAAAATGGAGCGTTTACCGAAGCCATGCTGGAAGCTTTTGCCGATAAAACACTAAGCGATGCAAGAGGGAGTTACAATGCCGACGTGAACCGGGACCGCATCATCAACCTTGGTGAGTTGTACGATTTTCTGCAACGCCGTGTTCCTCAATTGGTGAAATCTGTAATCCCGAACGCTCCTACTAGCCAGGCACCGTTTATGCCGGAGGACCAGCTGGATCGAGCGATGCCGCTCTATTATATTCAAAAATAGCTTTTTGATAAAATCCGGTCCCTGAGCGAAGCCGAAGGGCCGGATTTTATCAAAAATTACACCGACTACCCATGAGAAAATCCCAAATTCTGCTTTTTACCTTACTCTTTTTGTGTAGCTCCACCTTATTTGCCCAGGTGGCCTGTCCAACTGCAAACCCCATTACTGTAACCCGCACAACGGGCGGAACTGGTGTCAATGGTAGTTTGCCCTGGGCCATCAACTGTATGAACAATGTTACTACCCTTAACACCATCCAGTTCAACATCACCGGTGCCGGGCCACACATCATTCAACCCATCGCCAATGCTCCCTTGCCTACTGTTACCAAAGCCAATTCGCACATTGATGGCAGTACTGACAATATTGTCATTGATGGTTCGCTGGGGCAAGCTCAGGGCTTGGTTCTTGCCGCAAACAATGTAAAGGTCAATGGTTTGACTCTGCGGAATTTTGCCACTACTGCCTTCCCTAATGGCCTGGCCCTAAGCACCGGAAATGGCCATGACATCAGCACCTGCCAGATTTTTGACAACCTGGTTGGAATATCCGTAGCGCGAAGCGTAGGTTCTTTCACCATTAGCAACAATTCCATCGGAGTAGATAAAAGTGGCACCAATCTTTCGAATACCAATGCGGGTATTGATGTCGTAACTTTTGCAGGGACCACCGGGACGCCAACCGGCACTATTTCCAGCAATATAATCGCCTACAGCTCAAATGGCATTCAGGTAGGTACAGCCCGCAATGTAATCATTAGCAAGAACAGCATTTTTTGCAACAGCAAAATTGGGATTGAACGCCTTGCAACCATCACCACGCCCACCATTTCAAACGCCACCACCACGCAGATCACAGGCACTGCACCTGCTGGCTCGACAGTGGAGATTTTTAAAGTCAACAATACGAGTTGCCCAAATGCACCTTGCCAGGGTGGGACTTTTATTGGATCAGTAACCACCAATACATTTGGGTCCTGGAATCTTAGCATCACATCGGGCTTGAGTGCAGGTGATTTGGTGACTGCCACCATGACGCAAAGCAGCAATACCTCCGAGTTTTCTGCTTGTCGGACCGTGGTAGATGTATGCGCCAATTTTTTCGCAAGCATCAAATCTAGTAATGTTACCTGCAATGGCGGTACCAATGGCTCTGCAACCGCAAGTACCAGCGGCGGGCTCAATCAGGGCATCGCCTTCTCCTGGAACACTGGAGCCACCACTGCTACCATTAGCAACCTCAAAGCGGGAACCTATACCGTCACCGCCAGTGATGCCGCAGGTTGTCAGTCCATCCAGGCGGTCAATATCCTTCAACCAACGGCCATCGTTATTACGCCCAGCAGTGTCAACGTGGCGTGTAACGGAGAAAAATCGGGATTGATTAATGCCGCTGTCACCGGTGGTATTGCTCCATATACCTACCGTTGGAGCAACGGTGCTACCACCTCCGCCATCACTTCTCTGGTTGCAGGTGCCTATACCCTCACCGTCACCGACCAGAATAATTGCACCAAAACGGCCTCAGTCACCATTACTCAGCCTGCGGCAATCAATTTACTCCTGAGTGGGAATGATACTTTATGCCCAGGCATGAAAAATGGCACCGCTCTGGCAACGGTTACTGGCGGAATTTCCCCTTATTCCTACTCGTGGTCAACTGGAGCGACTACATCCAGCATTAGTAACTTAGGTGTAGGAAATTACACCCTCACCTTAACCGATCAAAACAAATGTCAAAAAACAGGGACGATTTCAGTCATAGAAACCACCCCTCTAAAAATTGACTCCAATCTAGTTCAACCCCAATGCGTAGGGGAAGCCAATGGCTCGATTGAGTTAAAAATAAGTGGCGGAATTCCACCCTACACCTTTTTGTGGGAAAATGGTGCCACCACGGCTAGCCGCACCAACCTTCCAGCTGGCGATTACAAAGTAGCTGTCACGGACGCCAATCGTTGTTCCGAAACCCGGATTTTCACGCTGAAAGATCCTGTGCCCATCAGTGCTCAGGTAAATACAACTGATCCTACTTGTTTTGGCCAAAACAATGGCACAGCCACAGTGGTAGTAAGCAGCCCAGGAATCCATACTTTTTTGTGGAGCACGGGGGCTACTACTTCAGCCATCAGCAATCTTGGGGCTGGCAGGTACAACTTGACAGTGACCAACTCCATTGGTTGTAAAGCAATTTTTCCTTTTACCCTTAACGCACCTAGTGCTGGTTTAGCCATCACAACCAAGTCTAGCAACATCGATTGTTTTGGTCAAAGCACTGGCCAAATTACGACCACCACTACCGGAGGAAAGGCTCCTTATTCCTACAGCTGGTCAAATGGATCTACCCAGGCTGATCTATCAAATCTTCCAGCTGGTGCCTATGTAGTTACAGTGACTGACCAATCGGGCTGTGGAGATACGGCCAATGTAAACATCTTGCAAAACCCGGCAATCAGCACCAAGATCAATGCAAGTAATCCGGCTTGTTTTGGACAAAGCAATGGCCAGATCAGCGTAACGGTCAGCGGAGGAAGCCCTGTATACGCTCACCTTTGGAGCACTGGTGCCACGACCACAGCCATCACGGGTTTGGCGATGGGAAAACATGTACTGACCCTTACCGATGCACTAGGTTGTACCAAAAAGGACAGCGCACAATTGACTGCGCCCACCCAGCTTCAAGTTACGGTGACAGCCACCAATGTCAATTGTAATGGAACGGCCACTGGTAGTGCTCAAGGGGTAGTTGTTGGGGGAACAGCGCCTTATACCTATACCTGGAGTAACGGGGCAAGCACCTCTGCCATCAGCAACCTGGTCGCAAATACTTATGGATTGACGGTAAGCGACAGTCGTGCCTGTCAAGCCAATGGCAGTGTAAACGTCACTCAACCTGCTGCGCTTGCACTGGTTTTAACCACCTTTGACATTCCCTGTAATGAAACCAATACTGGCCGGGCCACCGCGCAGGTCAGCGGCGGAACCAGTCCTTACCGCTACGCCTGGAGCAATGGTGCCACTACTTCTGCTTTGAGCAATTTAGCTCCTGGCGATTATGGCCTGACAGTCACTGATGCGGCAGGTTGTGTGGTCAACGATACCAAAAAAGTCAACTCCACTGCCCGGATCAATCCTCAAATCAGTAGCACGAATATCCTGTGTAATGGCCAAAGCAATGGCCAGGCCTCGGTCACCTTTACTGGAAATGGAGTCCATTTATTCAATTGGAGCAATGGTGCCACCACATCGGCAATTAATAACCTGGCAGCTGGGACTTATTCTGTAACGGTGACCAATTCGGCAAACTGCAAAGAAAGTGCCAGCGCTACCATCACTGTACCACCTGCCCTGACCCTGAACATAGTGCCCACCAATTTGCGCTGCAATGGCCAAAACCAGGGCCAGGCCGTGGCCACTGCGGGTGGAGGGGTAGCACCTTATGCCTAC
>JAAFHQ010000314.1 GCA_013298445.1 Chitinophagales bacterium
TTAATCCTCATGATCCAGATGCCTTCTACAATCGTGCCATCTTGTTCACGGAAATGGGGCGTCTGGAAGAAGCATTGGAAGATTATGATGCGGCTGTAGAAAAGAATTTTCAGGATCCTGCCATCTATTTCAACCGGGCCATGGTGTTTTTGCGGCAGGGAGAATGGGAGGAAGCGCTGGAGGACTTGGGGCATACCATCAAATTGCGCCCGGATCATGCCGATTCTTACGTATCCCGTGCCAATGTGTACATGGACTTGCGGCGCTATCAGGAAGCGCTGAATGATTACAGTACGGCCATTCGGATTCGGCCCCGGTTTTTGATCGCCCATTTCAATCGTGCCAACTTGTTGAATGGTCTGGGATATGCTGAAGAAGCCTTAAAGGATTACAACGAGGTGTTGGACATCAACCCGAAAGAAGTCAATGCCTGGGTTTCACGGGGCAATGTATTGGACGATCTGGAACGCCATGAAGAAGCGCTGGCCGATTATGGTGAGGCTATCCGCCTGAACCCGGAAGGCAGCGACGCCCGCTTCAACCGAGCCATTGTATACAAAAAACTGGAGCAATACGATGAGGCTCTTGCTGATTATACCACCATCATCGAACTGCATCCACAAGACGCTGAAGCCTACAACAATCGGGGCAATTTATTGAGTGATTTGGGCCGGGAAGAAGAAGCCCTGCTCGATTATGGCATGGCCATCCAGAATCACCCTGATTATGCCGAAGGGTACATCAACCGGGCTATTGTTTTAAAAGCAATGGGCCGAATTGGGGAAGCGCGAGAGGATTATGCCCAAGCGATTGCCCTCAATCCAGATCTGCGTGGGGTAATGGAGCTTTGATTTTTTTAATGAAATTCTACATTTTCTTATTGAACATCAACTGCTTTGCCTTTTCCTTGTTAAAAACAGGAGGCAAAGCAGTTTTTTTTTGCAAAAAATTTCATCCAGTAAAAATTTTACTACATTTGGGTAGTTATCTGGTATTCACATCCCTTTTGGTAAACTCCCTTTTTACACTGTTGTACTTGTGCTGAGATTACTACATCACTTTTTCACTCATTTGGAGGGAGAAAAGACTTAACTTCTATTGACTCCTCTCTTCAGAAATGGAACCTTATGAACCATTCAGCTATTGATCTGGATGATCAAAAACACACTTTGGAGGCCAAACTTACAACGGGTTTTGTGAATATTGCAGTTGCTTTACGTGCCATGCTTTGGCAAGAATGTTTAGCAACAAATATTAGTCCTATCCAAGGCCAGATTCTGATTTTTTGTCTGAATCACCCTCCTCAACTTTGCCGGATTGGTTCTCTAGCCAGAGAATTTTGTCTGACCAAACCAACCATCAGCGATGCCGTCAAAACCTTGGAAAAAAAAGGGTTGCTGACCAAACACAACGATCCGGAAGACCTTCGCAGTTTTGATTTGATTTTGACCGAAGCAGGGGCAGCAATTGCCCAACAGGTAGCCAAATTCCCTGATACGCTCCAAAAAATGTTGGACGAAGTCCCTGAAACCCGCAAGGCTCAGTTGGAAATGCTGCTGACCCAATTGACCGTTCAGTTAAAAGAACTAGGCATTTTGAGTGGACAAAGGTCTTGTGTATCCTGCCAGCACAGCATCAAGCACCGCAGCAAAAAGAGCTACTATTGTACCTTGTATCAATCTAAAATGGGCAGGGCTGAGATCCAGTTGAATTGTGCGGATTTTCAGGCACTGCCTTCGTAGGTGAGTTTCACGAAGTTCGATACAAAAGCGACATATTTGTTATCACAAAGAGAAAAAGAGGACACAGAGGACACAGAGGACACAAAGTTAGACGTTGACGGCGCTTCACTCTGTGTCCTTTGTGCCCTCTTTTTTTCCCTCTGTGATAATTAAAATGTCGCTATAGTGGCACTTTAATTCCCACTCAAAATCATTGGCGAGCTTTTGCTATCCATGATGATGATCTTCGCATTGGGAGAGCCCGCCAATTCTCTTTGGGCTTTGATCTTTTCGTATTGCAACAACTTGTCGCTCAAGGTGGAGGTCAAAATCCTTTGGTAGTCTGAAATACCTTGTGCTTCTACCCGCTTGCGATCCGCTTCCTGGCGTTCTTTGTCCAGCACGAAGCGCATTTTTTGCGATTCTTGCTCGGCATTGATCTTGGACTCGATGGCCGCTTTTACCGATTGTGGTAAATTGAGGTTGCGGATCAGCACTTGTTCCAGAGAGAATCCACGCTTGGTGAACTCCTTCTCTACGGCCGTAAACAAACGTTGTTGGAACTCCTCTCTTTTGCTGGAATATAAGGCAACGGCTTCATAATTGGCAGCCAGGTCGCGAATTTTGGTGCGCACAATAGGTCTTACCACTATATTGGTGTAGTCTTCGCCAATGGTGCGCAAAATAGTAGGCGCTTTGTCTGAAGTAACCCGAAACAATACCGTAAGGTCAATGACCACTTCCAAACCATCGGCAGAAAGCACCCGGATGGCATCATCACCTTCCTGGTCGCCTTCGTCGTGAATGGCAGACATGGTGTAGTTCTGGGTTTTGACGTCAAACTTGATGACCGACATAATGGGGTTGACTACATTCAGCCCCTCGGTCAGTACCTTGCCCTGAATTTTACCAAAGAGGCTTTGTACCCCCACCGAACCCGCAGTAATTTGTACAAAGCAAGAGGAAATAAAACCCAATACAATCAATGCAAAACCAATCATATAACCTATCCTGCCCAATTTTTTGAAATTAGGACTGGTATTGGAAATGACGTTGAGCACGATAATGGCAATAATACCAAAAACAATGAGTACCATAAGTTGCAATTTTTTGTAGGACTAAGTTAGGTGTACATTCTTGGCTAAACAAGGATGTTGGAGGAAGGTAAGTACAAATGCGATGAAATCCTAGTAATATTCGTTAGAATCAACCTGAACTCATTAAAAAACCGCCAAAAAGTAAAGTGTACTTTTTGGCGGTCGAAGGGGTTAAAGTTTGTCGATGTAATTAACTAAGGGAAACATTTATGGAGTAAACTAATAATATCATTTGCTGTTTCTGAAAGAAGTATTTCCATAGCCGGGGATATAGTATACTCAGCCTGGTTATCCTCTAAGCTATTTACTGTATCACGCTTGTATTTTGCCCAATCTGAACGAATAATTTCCTTTTCCAAAGTTTTTTCAAATAAAATGTTTCCTGACTGAGCATCAATACCTCGAATAATTAATTGAATACGTGCTTTATTTTCCGGGCTTAACGTATACAATTCTTTACCAGACGATTCACACAATTCTAATAATTCAAATTTAATTAGGGTTAGTTGATTTAAATTGGGGTTTTTCTGTTTAATGTATTCTAATAAAAATCTATGGCCAATATCCGTTCCTTTTAACTCATCTACGTCAAAAATTTCAGAATTTAAAGCCGATCTACATTTATCAATTACCATTGAAGACAACAAATGTACTGGAGATTTTGTCTGCTGCAACTCCCCACTTGTGGGTAAAAATGCGATGAAATTAATTTTTTCGACCTCTTTTTCTTTTGTTTCTAAACCATGATTGTCTTTTGTACTTAAAATAGGATGATTTACAGGATCAGCAGGTTTTTTACTTCGCCTTGAGTTTAAAGATGATTCAGGGGCAGGAACTGGATGAATACCAGGAGCCAGTTCCTGTCCGGCATTGGGTGGTGAATTTTGAATATTGTTATCATTTGTACTGATTGCTGATGGTCGCGTTACTAAAGGTCCATACAACCATAAGCAAGTAAGGAACAGTCCTACGATGATAGGGGCAGAAAGCTTTTTAAGCTCCTCCAGGAGTTTTTTATCCTCTTTGAGTACTTTTTTTGCCCGTTTAGGATCCAAAAAAGGTTCAGTTTTTCCTTTGTTTTTATCCTTATCTGTGCTGTTGTGTAGCTGAGTGTTAGATTTTTGCATATGGTTGTCAGGATTTTTCGGTTGAATCTGCTAAAAGCAAGTCAAAGATTTTTCTTTGTACCTGAATAAACATAGAAGTGATGGTTTCGATATTGGTATGGAATTGTTCAGACAGTTCCTGAACAGACATCCCATTATTAATACCTTGAAAGATCAAAATCTCACGTCCATTTAGGTGTTCTTTTAGCATATTTTTAAACTGATTCAGATCACGGCGCTCGTTATCGTACACTCCATTGATCATTTCAAACACTTCTTCCTTCTGTTCAGATGTTTGAATCAACTGCTTGGCCAAGGAAAAATAAGCACCCCGGTAGAGTTTGATATACATCATTGCATCGGAACAATCTTGAAAAAGTGTAGTTAAATCAAGCTTGTTAACCAGCTTTTTTTCCCAAAGATTCCCACTATTGTCTTTTTCTTCTAAAAGACTTTCAATATCTGTATTGAAAAAGCGGGAAATTATATACAACACGTCGAGTCGGGGAAAAGAACGTTGATTTTCATAGGAGGCCAAAGCCGTACGCGAAATATCTACATCCTTTTTTTTCAGTTCCATCACCAGTTCTTCCTGCGTGTACCCTTGTGAGGTGCGCAATCGGATCAGGTTGTCCGCTAAATTCTTCTTCAGTTTCTCCTCCAACATTGGTCTAGTATTAAAGCCAGCGAATATTCCACGGTCAACCCTTGAGTAACTTCGTCCATCGTTTCAAATAGGCTTTTAACCTGGGCAAAGATAGTAGAGCTTGTCAACAAAAACAACATTTGTCATATTTTTTGTCATTAAAAGTGCAAAAAATAAAAAATGACAATTTAAATGTCTAAAAAACTTGCTCATCCAAAATTAGTCGCTATCTTTGTGCTGCAATTTTGCTTTTCCTGCCCTAAGTAAAACGACTCTTATCCGGTTAACCGGTAGCATTTTAATAGGTCGGACACAAAAGGAACCAAAACCACTGGTTTTCAGTTCCATTTGTATCCGGCCTTATTTTTTTAGAGAAAAAGCGGTCTGGCTCTTGGCTTTTTACGCTACACTGTTGTATCTTTGCGTGCGCTAAAAAAAGACGTAGCGTTTTTACACACCACATCCAACGATATGGTGTGTTCCAAACCGGGTAATTAGCTCAGTTGGTTTAGAGCGCTGCTTTGACAGAGCAGAGGTCACAGGTTCGAGTCCTGTATTACCCACGAAATAGGGTGTGGGCTTCGTTGCCTGCGGCTCGAAGCGTGTGATTCTCAAACTTCGTTTGAGAAGTGTGGGTGTGGGTGTGATTGGTGCGTTGCGCCGGGGATTGGAAGGGAACCTCGATTTAGGTTTCTGGTTTATTGGACTAAAACGACAGGACGTGTTTGATTTTGAAAAATTGGAAGTGTATCAGGAAATGCGGGGGGTGAACCTCAAAGTGCTCAAACACTTGTTTACCCATACAACCAGCCTCGATCCTTACCTCCAGGACCAATTCAAACGCGCCAGCCTCAGTGCGCTGCTCAACCTGGCCGAAGGAACCGGCCGCATGACCAGCCCCGACAAAAAGAAATTTTACATCACGGCGCGTTCTTCACTCAATGCCTCAGGCAAATATTTAGCCTTGCGTACCAGTTTTGAGGGTGCTGGAGACTTGCCTTTTGAGAATGAAGCATCACTAAGCCAGACGTTTCTTGATTTGCTTTCTAAAGCTTGTAAAAGAGTTGACAATAAACTTGCGGATTGGATCGCCCAACAAGAAGCTTTGGTAGACTCCTTCGGCAATCTATCAGATGCCATCAGCCTTTTGGTTGAAAAATCCGAGCGCAAAGTCGTTCTCCTCATTGATGAAATAGACAAAAGTAGCAACAATCAGTTGTTTGTCAGCTTCTTAGGACTACTTCGCAATAAATACCTCGAGCGTACGGAAGCGCCTACCTTTCACTCCGTCATCCTAACCGGTGTTCATGATGTAAAAAATCTCAAACTCAAGTTGCGACCAGGTGAAGAGCAGAAATACAACTCGCCCTGGAATATTGCCGCTGACTTTGAGGTAGACATGAACTTCCAGCCCCTGGAAATACAACCCATGCTGGAGGAATACGCGCAGGATCGCGCTGTGGCAGTGGATGCTCAGGCTGTAGCCGAACGCCTGTTTTATTACACCGCTGGGTATCCTTTTTTGGTAAGTAAGTTGTGCAAGATTTTTGATGAGAAGTTATTGCCGCAAAAAGAGAAAAAAACCTGGACGGTAGCGGATGTAGATCTTGCCGCAAGCCAGTTGCTGCGCGAGTCCAATGTCAATTTTGATGAACTCATCAAAAACATCCGCAACAACCCCGATTTATACAATCTCATTGAACGCATGCTCATTGAGGGACAAGAGCTCTCCTTCGATCCCCACGCCGACCTGATCAATCAGGGCTTGGTGTATGGCATTTTTGCCAAACAAAACCAGCGCCTGGCTATCCACAACCGGATCTACCGCGAGGTCATCCTCAATTACATGAGCGCCAATGCTGAGCACAAGTCCAATATAGCAGGGCGGGAAAGTGCCGATGCTTACTGTATGCCCGGCAATCGTTTCAACATCAGCAAAGCCCTCCTCAAGTTTCAGGAATTGATGAAGGCGGAATACCACCAAAAAGACCGCGAATTCCTGGAGCGACAGGGCCGTCTGGTCTTTTTGGCCTTCCTGAAACCCATCCTCAATGGGCATGGCAACGCTTTTAAAGAGCCCCAAATTTCGGAGGAAAAACGCCTGGACATCCTGATTACCTACTACCAACACCAATACGTGATTGAACTCAAATTGTGGCGCGGCCAACAGGCTCACGAAAATGGCCTGGATCAATTGACGGGTTATCTCAATGGTTTGGGTTTGGATGATGGTGCGTTGCTTATTTTTGATCAGAAGGGGGTGAAGGAGTGGAAGGTTGAGGAAGTGGTTTGGAAAGGGAAGAGGGTGTTGGTGGTTTGGGTGTGAGATTTTCAAGGCCTAATGATCTTACTATCTATTACCCTAATTCCAAAGGTTTAGTCTGGTTCAATAGGTCATTAAAAAAGTACAAACAAAACAGAAATACACCAAACTTTAGGTAACTAAGTATTAAGGCGAAGTACGGTAGTACACTTATTAGTGGTCAGTTTGTAAACAGACAC
>JAAFHQ010000031.1 GCA_013298445.1 Chitinophagales bacterium
CATCGGTTGAAATACCGTCAGCAAACTCATGATAACCGAGAGGGAGGAGAGGATGTAATAGTTCATAATGAATTTTTTTTAGCGAAAAGAGTAAAGCGAATAGCGAATAGCAATATACCATTTGGCTTTCACTGTATACTAATTTGGCAAAACATTAAAGTTAGGGGATGGTTCAACCTGCTTTTCGCTATTCGCTTTTCGCTAAAACAAAGGTCCCGCTGCTTCGAATCAAAGAACGTTGATCCAGCAGGTGGTAAAAATAGGTACCATTGCTCAGTGTTGGTTTGAGTTGAATCTGCTGTTTGACTGGTCCACTGGGCGCACTGATGCGTTCCAAGGCCACCATTTGTCCCTGTGCATTGTAAATCAGGACATCCCAATCGGCGGCTTCGGTTTTGTCAAATTCCAAGTAAAACGCGCCGGGGCTGGGGTTGGGGTACAATTTGCTTTGCACCGATAACTCTTTTACATCAGGCAAATCCGTAACCAGGCCACGCACTGCGTTGATGCTACGGGTTACCCGGGCCAAGGTATCGTTGCGCAGCGCAGCGCTCAGGATGGAGGTGGCAAAACGGGCTCCGTAAAAATTATAAGTGGTATTCCGGCGAACAGCGTTTTGTTGTAAACCCAATGCACCTAGCAGCAGGCCGGGGGCAGGTCCTCCTGAGAGATAGAAGCTATCCCTGGATAACTCAGCTGTTTCCACCAAAAGCACAGCAAAATCCAGCGCACTGCCACCTTTGGGGTTGCGCATGCGCAAGGTGCCCCACCCGATGGTAGAGTCACGTTTGAATTCGTTGGTAACTACTTGACCAGGCGCACGGGTCAAACCCACCAAGGCAACCGTCAATTGGAAATTGATCACATTGCGGTAACTCCAGGTCTGTTTGCTCGTAGCGGTGAGCGGAAATTTGTAGTAATAAAGCGGGTTGTTGGTGTAATTGTCCACCTTGGTGAACAGTACTACCGAGTCGGTAGCAAAACCAGTGAAACTCCGCAGAGGGAAACGCCCACCCGCAAAAATAGTGCCCTGAATGGAGTAACCATCCTCAGCGTAACGTTCAAACTGGTAGTTGTTGGTAACCCGAAAAGGGCCAAAGGTATAAGTGGCGCTATAAACACCGGTTGAATTGGGAAAATCCAAAGGAACCAGCCAGGGATCGATTACCGAAGTGACAAAGCGGGCTGGAGACACAGCAGAATCCTGTAAACTGGAATAATCCCAAAACTGATTGTTCCCACCTTTGGGCAATTGAAAACCCTTGCGCTGCATCCCTTGTGTGAGGATGGTATCGGCTCGATTGCTTGAAACCGTAAAGTCGTTGCGTGTCAGGGAGATTTGGGCTTGAGCGCTCCACAATAGAAAGAAGAAACAAAGGCTTAAGTAGAGTTTTTGGGTCATGTTGGATGTTATTAGACTTGATGAACACACAATATGCCCATCAAGTCGCTTCGATTTAATGGATTATTTTGCATGAAAAACATAAAAATAGGGCTCATCCACATTTTCGTATACCCCTTTCAATTTCACTTCTTTGCCCGCCTTTTTTAGTGCCTTTACCAGATCAGATTCATCGGACACCGTGAGGCCATTGACTTTAGTGATGATGAAATTGGGTTTGAGGTTGGTCCGGTCAATGGTGCTTCCTTTCAATACACTGGTCACTTTTACCCCATTTTCCAGCTTAAGTATTTGGCGTTCACGCAAGTTCACTGGGCGTACTTCCATACCGAGTTTTTGCAGGTATTGTACATCATCTCCCTGCACTATACTGGTGCGGTTGCTGCGGTTTTTAAGGGTTACTTTAGCTACTGCTTTTTTGCCATTGCGGATGTATTCCACCTTGAGCACATTGCCCGGAGAATAGCGGCCTACCTGGTCCTGCAATTCGGGCATGGTGGCGGTTTTCACCCCGTTAACCCGCAGGATGACGTCGTCTCTGCGCAAACCGGCATCGGCAGCACCACTGCCCGGTGTTACGCCAGTGATGTGTACACCTTCCACTTGATTGAGCCCCAAATCTTTGGCCAATTCGCTGTTGACGTCTTCAATACGAATACCAATCAGCCCCCGTTGCACGATACCGTAGTTTTTTAAATCGCCGATGACCTTGCGAGCCAGGTTGGCAGGTACCGCAAAAGAATAACCTTCGTATTGCCCGGATTGGGTTAAGATAGCGGTATTGATACCAATGAGTTCACCTTCAGTGTTGACCAGCGCGCCACCACTGTTGCCAGGATTGACTGCTGCATCGGTTTGAATAAAAGATTCAATCTTATCCTGAGCATCCAGCACATCAATGCTGCGGCCTTTGGCACTGACGATGCCAGCAGTAACGGTAGATTCCAGGTCAAAAGGATTACCAACTGCCAAAACCCACTCTCCTACCTGCACCGAATCGGAATTGCCAAAGGTCAAAAACGGCAGATTGTCGGCTTCTACTTTAATCAGGGCCAAATCCGTGGAAGGATCACTGCCGATCAGGGTAGCTCTCAGTTCCCGGTTGTTGCTAAACGAAACGCTGATTTTATCTGCATCAGCCACCACGTGGTGATTGGTCACGATGTAGCCATCTTTGGAAATGATCACCCCAGAACCGGAGGCACCCCGCTGGGGGTAACGCTCCCGGCCAAACAAATCATCAAAAGATAGGCCATCCCCACCTGTACTCACACTTTGAATATTCACCACCCCTGGTGTGGCAATGCCCGCAGCTTTGGTGAATTCTGTAGGTGCGGCAGAAAAGGTTCTTGCCGAACTTCCAGAGGTAATACCGTCCTGGGATACACTGCGCAATTGGTACGATGTGGCATTGGGTTCACGAATAATGACTTCCCGAGGTTTTTCCAACAAGCGATAAATGGCGACTGCCAACAAGGCGCTACACAAGGAAGCCAGTACAGTCGGAAGATATTTTTTGAACATGTGGTGATTTTATTAGTGGCTACACTTCACAAAATCTAACATTTTAGCAACTTTTGCAACTTTTACAAAACATAGCACCTTATAAAAAATAAATGTGCAACATGCAAGGCATTCCTTTCTACAAATACCAGGGGGCTGGAAATGATTTTATTATGATCGACCAGCGCCATCAGCAGTGGATCGCCCGGGAAGACCAGGCTTTGGTGGAACAACTCTGCCATCGCCGTTTTGGCATCGGCGCCGATGGTTTGATTTTGCTCCAAACCCATCCCGACTTCGATTTTGAGATGGTTTATTTCAATGCCGATGGCCGGGAAGGCAGCATGTGTGGCAATGGCGGGCGTTGTACGGTGGCTTTTGCGCATCAATTGGGCGCCATTGGGAATACCTGCCACTTCCTGGCAGTTGATGGGCCCCACGATGCCGTGATCAATAATCCGGAATGGGTGGAACTAAAAATGATCGATGTGACACATGTAGAAGAGGGCAGTGATTTTTACTTCCTCAATACAGGTTCACCCCACTATATTGCTTTTGTGGAAGAAGTAGGCGATATTGATGTGGTACAAGCGGGTCGGGCGATTCGTTACAACGATCGTTTTCGGGCTGAAGGCACCAATGTCAATTTCACACAAATCACTGAGCAGGGCCTGAGCATTGCCACCTATGAGCGAGGTGTGGAGGATGAAACCCTGGCATGTGGCACGGGTGTAACTGCTGCGGCACTGGCTTACCACTTAAAAAAAGGTGGTGCCTTGGGGCCAAATGAAGTGCCCATCAAAGTGAAGGGCGGCGAAATGGCAATCCGTTTTACGGCGACCGAGCAAGGCTTTACCAATGTGTGGTTGTGCGGCCCGGCAAAGCTGGTTTTTGCTGGGGAAATATAGCTTACCCCTTAGGTGTTTCTTAAGTGCCTACGGTTTCTTAGGTGGTGAAAATAAAAAAACTTGCTCCGCAAGGAGCTCTTTCACCACCTAAGAAACCATAGGCACCTAAGAGGCACTTGAGAAATAATTAATTGGTGAAAAACAAGCCTGGCCCCAAACCCTTTCCTCGCTGTACCCGTCTTATTTTGTCAAACAAAAGACTTTCGCGGTATTGGTATGCATGGCAGAAAATATTATATTTGTGCCGCATCCCTCCGCAGCAATACTAATCACCAAATTCTATAAGATGCGGAACAAACTATTTACCCTCTTTACCTTCGCGTGTTTCCTGTTTAGCCTGACTTGGCTAAGCGCCCAAACCATTCGTGAAATTGAAATCGACCCAGCGCAACCCGTTGCAGGTCAGGCTTTCACCGTTAAACTGAAAGGAGATTTCCCCAATGCCTGTTACAGCCTGAGTTACCAGGGTGCCACAGTTTCGGCGGGAAACAACCTCAATCTTTATTTCAACGTGCTCCAAAGCGCGGGGCCTTGTGTACAGGCCGTTACCCCCTTTACCTTCACCCGCACTTTTCAAGGATTGAACCATCCCGGAAATTATTGTCTGAAGTTTTACGGAGGCCTGAATGTCAACACCACTGATAGCCAATGCTTCCAGGTACTGGCAGCTCCAGCACAGGGCACCATTTGTGACATCAACATTTCCAAGATTTTCTGTGGCAGCAACATCAGCAGCAACAATAATCTGGAACCCAATCGCCTTACTTTGTACAATTGTTCGGGTTACGAGTCCGATTTGTACAGTGGTGAAAAAGTCTATCGCCTGGAGGTTACAGAATACTCCGAAGTGCAGCTGGACATGAAAATCCTGGACAACTGGATTGATCTGGATATGTTCTTGATCAGAGATGTATGTGATCCTAAAAAGCCTTATTACAAGGTGGACAAAAAGGATTGTATCGCCCAGGCCTGGATCCCCCAAGACAATCACAAGGAAAGAAAAATTGTCGCCAAACTGGAGGCCGGGACCTATCTGGTGGTCATCGACGGCGAAACCAATTATGATCGGGGACGTTTTACACTGAATGTGGATTGTGGCTTCCACGACCTGTGCACAAAAGCGGTTGAAGTCAAATGTGGGGAAAAATTACAAAACCAAAGTACCATTGGTGGGCGCAACGACGTATGGAACTATACCTGCGGCACGGGCGTGTTTGATGCGGAAGGCAATGACCGAGTATACAAAATCAAGTTGGACAAAGCCAGCAAGTTGTTCGTAGAAATGAACATCCTCACTCCTGGTCAGGACATGTATTTGACCCTGGTAAAAGGTGAAATCTGTGCCGATGTAAATCGGACCATCAATAAGGTTGAGGCTCCATTCTGTTTGGGCCGAAGCCCGGAATCTGGAACGGGAAGCAATCGGCGTACCATCCTGGAAGATTTACCGGCTGGCACCTATTACGTAATTGTGGATGCCCGCATGGCCATGACTCAGGGCAATTACCACATCAGCTTCAATTGTGATCCGGTGCCCTGCAACCTGAGTGTGACACCTAGCGTACTGGATTTCACCAGCAACGGCGCTCCCCAAACCCTGACGATCAAGGCCTCCAAAGCATGGAGTAGCGATCCGACGATCAGTTGGGTGGAACTGTCGCCCCGCACCGGGACTGGCAATGGTAGCACCAAAGTAACGGTGATCCGCAAAGACGACCCCGGCAGCCGCCAGGAAATCCTCTCCTTTACTTGTGGGAGCGAAACCCAAACTGTGTTGCTTACTCAGGGCGGAGCTTGCTCTAAGCCCAATGCAAACTTTACGGTGAGCAAAAGTGGCAGCCGGGTAATTGTAAGCGCGCAAGCACAAGATAGTGCAACCTACACCTGGGACTTTGGCAGTGGCCTCGTTACCAGTGGAGCCGTAGATACCGTAAATTTACCCAATGGCCCACAGCGCATTTGCCTGACTGTGACCAGCCCTTGTGGTACTGCCAGCACTTGCCAATTGGTCAAAGTACTTGGTTTTACTGGCGCTGAAATCTCGGTGATTGAACAACCCACACTTTTACAGCCTCGTTTGTACCCCAATCCTAGCCGGGGAGAAACTTTCCTGGAATATGAGTCGAACCAGCTTGGTCAAGCGCTGATTCAGGTTTTTGACCTGAGTGGCCGCGAGGTTAGCAAAAGTTTGTCGGTATCAATGGTGCAGGGAATTAATCAACACCGGCTCCAGGTAGATCAGCTCCAGAAAGGAGTGTACCTGGTAAGGGTAAAATTGCCAGCCTTGAGTTGGACGGAGAAGTTGATCGTGGAATAACGCGGCGAATTTATCCTCAAAACGACTTATAAGCACAAAGGGCACAAAGCGACGTCAACGTCTAACTTTGTGCCCTTTGTGCATTTCCTTGGTGTTCTTTGTGCTAATAAGTCGCTTTGGAATAACTGGTGATGCTTGTAGCTGCACCAAAATTTACTCCTCAATTCTTTTGTAAGTATCCGCAAGCGTAGTATTCACATTGCAGAACAAAGACAAAACAATCCAATATTGATCACGAGTGCCCTTCGAGCGCAGTGCAATATTGTCTTTGTCGGTCAGTTGTAACAACATCAGAGTGCGATCGGCATCAGCCATGTCTTCCTTTTTTTCAATCGGAATTTCGATCCGTCCATTGCGGAAAATGCCAATGTCGCTCATCGCACAGGAAGGACGGCCATCCTCCAGGGGATTGCCCGTGATGTCAACTTTTACCCGATCTGGGCCAGCGTATTTGATGCTTACTTTTTTCCAAATGCCCTTATCTGGATAGTTAGCGGTGACAAAGGTGCCATAAAGCTCCTGCATTTGTGCCGCTTTTTGGTAGGCTTCTTCTTTTGGTGCTCCTGCAGGTGCAGCTTTTTCAGTAGCCAATTCTTCCTGAGCAGCTTCTTTTACGCTCTTATCATTTTTACAGGCGCTCACAGCGGCCAGTAGGAGTAGACTGAAGGCAAACTTTTTGATCATAGGACTATCAGTTGGTTAGCGGGCAAAGGTAAGGAACGGAAACGAAAAATCTGAATTCAGATTGGATAGGCCCTAAAAAAAGTAAAGCCACAACCCGAAGATTGCAGCTTCCTTAACCTACATCAGATCGCAAGTTCTTTACATAGATTCCAGGGAAAAAATTTCAAATCTGATGCCCCGAAATGAGAATCTATGTTTTACGCAATATGATTATTTGCGAATTGTTTTGACATAAGACTTGTCACCAACGTTCAGTACCACTGTGTACTCACCAGCAGGCAACTTACTCAGGTTGTAACGCTTTTCAACTTTAACTACGTTGCGTACTTCATCTTCGTAAACCAGAATTCCTTCTGCATCTTCAATTCTGAGCTTTAAAGTAGTCAGGTTGCTGTTCAAAAGGCTCACATCCAACAGGCTAGCATTCATTCTTACGACAGGAGCAAAAAACTCCCTACGGTCGCCAATGTTCAGGCTCAAGCCAGTTCTGGTGATGGAGATCGGTTGTTCGGTTTCGCGAACACCGGTGCTTACAACCAGTTTGTAGTTACCTGTAGACAATTCATTCAGGTTCAACACTCGTGCGTATTCTGCGTTGGTGATTTCTTCTTCCAACAGAACCCCTTCCGTTGCACTCTCCAAACGGATAGTGGTTGGCGTTCTAAGGTTCTTCAGTACCAGACTTACTTTTTTCTCGCTACCAATTGTATTGATGGAGATAAAAGGATTGTCGTCTTTGGCTTGCATAGCTAGGGGCAATACGAACAAAACCGAAAGCAATACAAGACGGGCGGTAGTTTTTAAAATGTCCTTCATAACAACAGTTTTTGTGTTTACTAAAAAGTTTGGGTTAAAATCGAAAAGTTGTGCTTGGGTGTTTACAATGACAAAATTACGCCACCTTGGGTCGCCACGCTACGCCAAAATTGATCTATTTTGATGCTATTTTACCCCTACTATTGCTACTCCTATCTTTTATGGTTAATATTGGCGGTATTTTAGAATATAATTTTCCGTTTTGGCCAATTCAGCTATAAAAATTCAGGTAAAAGGGCCAGAAGCGACAAAAATTTTTTTTGACTTAGTTTAAAAATGAAAAGAAGCCGCGAAAATGCCAGTTTTTGCAATAAAACAACACGTTGGGGGCGATGTAAGGCTGCCGAAACTAATTTTGTAAGGGTTGAGGAGGTTGAGGAAGGTTGAGGAAGGTTGAGGCTACCGCGAGCGACTTAGACAAGGACATTGTCAAATTCGCTCGCGGTAGCCTCAACCTTCCTCAACTTCTCAACCTCCTCAACCATTTTACCATTTAACCAGCTTCCGAGTGGTGTTTTTTTCACCAGCACTGATGCGCAGCAGGTAATTCCCCGCAGGCAAACCAGCCAGATCCAACCGTTGCTGCGTTTTTCCTGCACCTACTTGCCACTGGTATTGCCGAATCGTGCGACCAAGGAGGTCATGCACTTCCATGCGTAAAGTTTGATTGTCGTTCAGTTCCAATTCTACCAAGGTTTGGTCTCCAAATGGATTCGGATACACTTTAATATTGGCTTCGGGCCAGGCTTCATCGCGGTTGCTGCTCAAAATACGTTGGCCATTGGCAAACCAGACACCTAATATATAGCCCGCTTTAAAAATACTGGGATCACCATTGGGCGTAAGTTTATCCGTTTTGAGTGGAGCGATGGCAATCACCTCGTCGCCAGCATTGTTTTGGGCATCAAAAATGATAAAGTCGTCTTTGGTCGCATAATTGGGTGTACCAAGGGTGCTGTTTTCAAAAATGGTACCAATGTCTCCCGTTTCCAGATTGGTGGTCAGTACTTCATAGTCGTCAGTATCATCCAACTGGCCATTGCCATTGTTGTCCAGGATGTAGTCAAAAGACAATATATAAGGTGTATTTTTGGAAAAACTGGGGTTGCCGATGTTTTCCCCCTCTTCCAGGCCAGTGAAGATTTTTTCAATTTTCCCATCGCCAAAGGTGTTGGTCTTTTTGTTCCAGGCATTCAGCAAACCCATGTCCCAATAATTATAGGTTCCAAAACCACTCAGGGGCACTTCATTATTGGCATCGTAAACTACGGTTTCGCTGCTGAGGTCCCACTCAAGGGCGTCTCCTCCTACCACATCGCCTGTGGTCACCCCTTCGGTGTATGAAGGATTGTACAGTTCAAAGTACCGGACATTGTTACTGGTTCTCGTCAAATCAATGATGCCAATTTCGCCCTCCCGGCCAGTTACCAGGGCAGCCAGGCGCAGGCCGTCTTTGGACAAGGCGACATTTTCCCAAATCCGACTGTTGTTGAGTGTGCCAGTATCATACATTGCCTTGGCCCAATCGAACTCCAGGTATTTGAGTTGTTTGCGGCCATTGATGTAAATGACCAGGCTGCCGTCGTCGGATACGGTGGGCTTGCGCAGCACACCATTGGCGATGGGTAGCTCCAAAACGGTGGATTTATTGGCATTAAAAACGCCGATGCCGCTGTAGTCCGCTTTTACCCCCAAAATGAACTGAGTGCCGGGATTGAAACTCAGGTCTTTGGGAGGCGCAGTTGGTACACCCACTCGAATGCCTACCGTTTCAAATGCGGACTCCGCTGCTTTGGCCGCCGTTTCACCACCTTTTTCGCGGGCTGCCCGCACAACGGCCAGGCGTGCATCCACAAAGCGGGAGGAGCGGGTCAGGTAATTGCTCAAGGCGAGGAAATACACTTGTTCAGCCATTTCTTTGCCAACCTGGGTTGCAAAGAGGAAAAAGGCTCGATTCACAATGCCACTGTTGACGTGTACCCCACCGTTGTCTTCGGTTCCGGTGTAGCGTTCAGAATACTTGTCAGGTTGCCATCCTTCGTCATTCAGACTTGTACCGCCGTTGTGTGGATTGGATAAATCGCGGAGTGCACCAGAGGGGAATGCAGCGGGCAATACCACATCTTCACCCATTCTCCAGTCATCTCGGTCAATCATTGCCCCAAAAATGTCTGCAAAGGATTCGTTGAGTGCACCAGATTCATTTTCGTATTCCAGGTTGGCGGTATGTTGAATGACGCCGTGGGTGATTTCATGCCCAGCTACATCCAAAGCCCGGGCCAAGCTGCGGATCGAGGAGCCACCATTGCCGTAAAACATGGCGTCACCATTCCAAAAAGCATTTTCCAGCGAAGAGCCGTCCTCATCTGGAATATTCACAAACGAACGGATGGTGCTGCCAGTCCCATTGATGGATTGGCGTCCGAAGGTATTGCGGTAATAGTCGTACACCACACTGGCATTGTAATGGGCACTCACCGCATTGGGGGCGGTCCAGGTATTGTTGTTGCTGGTAAAAAAGTAGGCGTCGAAACTGCCATCGGCCTTGAGGGTATTGCGTACATCCAGGGTTACAATGGCCCCATCCGGCTCTTGTGGTAAGTCGGAACCGTTTAGGTTGAACATGTCCTTGCTGGCATCTAACAGAAAGTAAGTGTTGCCAATCAGGTAGGTGTTGATGGTTCGCTCTACCCCACCGAGGTCTTTGGCTTTGGCCGTAGCTTTGCCATCCAGCAAATCAAGTTTGCTACTAGTCTGTACTTCCTCGATGCTTTCATGGGTATGGAAATGGGCCGGAGTATTCGATTTATTGGCACTTTGGTGCTTCAACTTGCACAAGAGGGAGTAACTTTTCAGCACTGCCCCGTTTTCAGCATCAATAAAATAGGCCCAACGGGCATGCAAATTGGGGGCAATTTCCAGGTACCAGCATAGCTTGGGTACATCTTGGTCCGGGCCAGTGTGCAGAATGACCAATTGTTTTTTGGCGATTTGTTCCCCCACCATATCTACCTCAGCAGCAGAAAGGGAGCGTAGGGTTTCTTTTTTTTGTACGTCCGACAAGGCTGACTGAATGGCTTGAGCTGCATCCAGTGCAGGTTTTACCGAGCGCAGCGCTGGCGTGGGGAAATAGCGGCCGTTGAAGAGGAGGATTTTACCATCCTTCTCGTGCAGCATCACCTCAGCGCCGTATACTTCGACTCCCTGAAACTGCTGCCGGAAACGCAGGTGGTTTTGTTGTTGCTCATCCGTGGATTGGCTGACCAATACAAATTCCTTTGCTGGAGCAGCGATCCGCAGTTCTTTACTAAAGTGATCAAGGTATTGAATGGCCTTTTGGCTGTTGGGTGCATCGCGCAATTCGGGCAAACCACCTACTTCACCTTCGATAAAAATGGGCAAGCCACTTTTTTCATCCCGTACCATTAGTGGCCCAGGAATGGGCTTGCGGAGGCTCAACTTAAGTTTGGGCAAATTACTGTAGCTGATGCTGCTTTGATCAGGCGTAGTGCTGCCCTGCGCAAAACGCGGCAAGGCTTTGATGGGCATATGGGTGTTTTGTTCCTTTGGACCAGTGCTTGTACTGCGCTGGGGAATCGGCTTAAACTGTGCCTGCACTTGCAAAAGCAGTACAGCGCATAAAAGAGTCAGGATTATTCTCATCATGGTAAGTTTTGGAGAAGGGAAGTTAGGGGAAATAAATAAACTTGAGGTGTGCTGATTACCAGGCAATTGGTTAATTGTCTGGTAATCAGCAAGGGGCGATAAAAAAATAAGTGATCATTTTGCCAAAGGATCACTTATTTTTGCCCCACTACTAAGCGGAAGAGCCTAATATTTTATTCTACTTAGTACTCTGCCGAATCGCAAACGCTGCCGCACCAATCGCTCCGGCATGTTCACCGTGCTGCGCCAACAATACTGGAACACCCTCCCCGCGGGGCCTCCACTCGTGCAATTCCATAAATGCCGACAATGGTTTCATCAGCGAATCTCCGGCCTGGGCAATGCCGCCACCGAGTACAAACACTTCTGGCGATAGGGCATTGATCAGGGAGCACATGGCAATCGACAATTTGCGAACTGAGCTCAACCAAACAAAAGTCGCAATCGGGTCCCCTTCGCGGTAAGCAGCTTCCAGCTCGTGGGTAGCCTGATAGCGGTTGTAGGTGCGTTTTTCAATCGTAGCATTGCCAATGTGGTCTTCAATACTACCAGGGATTTTGAAAATATCCAATTCGGGATTGTCGGCATCCACGGAGATGTGCCCAAGGTGGCCTGCCATCATGTTGCGGCCTTGCAACAGCTTTCCATCAATGATGATGCCACCGCCCACGCCCGTACCCAGGGTGAGCAAAATCACATGTTTATATCCTTTGGCGGCACCAAACTGCGCTTCGGCCATCAGGGCACTGTGGGCGTCGTTCAGTATCCAGGTTTCGTGATCGAGGTAATCCGACCAGATGAATTTTTCCAGCCCATAAAAGCGGCCTGGCATAGAATAAATTGCCGTATTTTCTTCATTGCAAATGCCGGGTGCCGACATACCCATCGCAGTGACCCGATCGCCAAATTCTTCCAAAAGATCGCTTGCAACAGATTTTACGACCCCTTTCCATTGCCACTCATCGATGGAGGTTGCGTGTTGTCCGAGGGGACGGGACATCGTTTTCAGAACATTTCCATAGTGGTCGATGACGACTGCTTTTACCGCAGTGCCGCCAAGGTCCATTCCGATTGCCAACATGGTCGTGAATTTTCAATAACCAATCGCAGCCCGCCAGAATCCAGCTAGGAGCCCGGCCGGTGAGCATTGATTATTCTGCTTTATCAATTACTTTTTGTGTGATTTCACCCGTGGTTTTGTTCTTCAGGATGATCTTTTTGCGTTCATCCGGCAGAATTTCAGTTTTGATGAGGTAGTACTGCTCATCGTAGTGCTCGTATTGGGCTCCTTCTGTGATATCATTGGATCCCCTCCAAACGTCAAGTTGTACGGGTTCCCACTGTTTGGTCTGGGCTGATTTGTAACAGGCATCAATAATCGCATTAACGATGTAGCCGTCATAAAACGACTCCATTGGCGCGGCCCCACTATCCATACAGTCAAACATGTCGGCAAACATATGCGGGTAGCCCAACTCGTGCACTTCATCGCCGACCGGGAACATCCAGCCCGTTTCACTTTCCGCTTTTTCGGCTACATAGCCGCCCAGGCCTACGCCGGTATACAATTCAAAACCCGTGCGTAAGAAGTGATCGAGGCGAATGTTGCCTTCGGTTCCGGCCACTTCATCCCGCAAATCCATGCCGCCGCGGTAGTTCCAATTTACTTCAAATTGGCCAATGGCACCATTGGCGTATTTGACCAGACCAATGGCACTGTCTTCAGCGTCGATGGGTTTGACCTGGGTCGCAGCCCAGCACATTACTTCGAGGGGTTTAACTTCCTTGCCTATGAAATTGCGGGCAATCTCGATGCAATGGCAACCAAGGTCCACGATGGCACCACCGCCAGCCATATCTTTGTTCCAAAACCAGTCACTGTGAGGGCCAGGGTGTGCTTCGCGGGAGCGAGCCCAGAGAATGCGCCCCAGAGCACCATTTTTGACGGCGGTCAGAGATTTTAAAGTTTTGGGCGTATAGGCCAGATCTTCGAGGTAACCGTGAAAAATTCCTGCTTTTTCCACGATGTCCAACATCTCTTTGGCTTCTGCGGCGTTGCGGCCAAGAGGTTTGGTACAAAGGACAGCTTTACCAGCGGCAGCGCAAAGTTTTACTGCATCCAGGTGCTGATCATTGGGCAGGCCAATGACCACTACATTGATGTCTGGGTCAGCAATGGCAGCAGCAAGATTGGTATAAGTTTTGGGAATTCCCCATTCTTTCGCGAACTTGTCGGCGCGTTCCTGACTGCGGGAGTAGATGGCATGGACACGATCGCGTCCGCGCAGATTATGCAAAGTCATGGTATAAAAGGTCCCGATTAAACCGGTGCCCAGCATGCAGATCTTATGGGTGTTCATACATTGTGGTTTGCAAACTTTCAGTATACGAAGTGCTTGGCATTTACGAGCGGGAAAATAGGAAGAAGCCTAGAGTATTCCAAAGAAAATTAAGTTTCTAACTACGGTTGCCAAATAAATTTTTAGTTATGCTGCAAAAACACATTGCCAGTTTCAGGTACGCCTTCAAAGGGATTGCCTTGTTGATCAAGACCCAGGCCAATGCCCGCTTTCATTTATTGGCTGGCGCAGTAGTAATTGTAGTGGCATGGTACCTCGAAGTATCGGCATTGGAATGGGCTGTGCTGGCTTTGACGATCGGGGCTGTGCTGGCAGCCGAGGGATTTAATACGGCACTGGAGTTTCTGACCGATTTGGTTTCACCAGATTACCATGAGTTGGCCGGCAAAACCAAAGATGTGGCGGCGGGTGCAGTATTGATTACGGCATTTGCCGCGATTGCAGTAGCGGCATGTATTTTTGGACCAAAAATTGTAGCTTTAGGGCAATAAAAAGTAAGGGCTCAAGAAAAATGAGCACCAATTTTGCCCCACTACTTCGATCATATGAACCTGAGTTTTACGTGTAAACATTTTGACCACCTGAGTTTGAAAGAGCTCTACGACAGCATGGTGCTGCGGCAGGAGATTTTTGTCGTTGAGCAGAACTGCGCTTTCCTGGATGCAGATGGCAAAGACCAAATTGCTTACCATTGTTTTGGCTATGATAGCAATGGTCAGTTGCATGCCTATACCCGCTTATTGGAAAAGGGCATTGCCTACCCTGAATACGCTTCCATTGGTCGGGTGGTGACTTCAGCGGCCTCACGAGGTGGTGGCTGGGGGCGCAAATTGATGGAATACAGCATTGAGCAACTGTATGATACATTTGGGCAACAAGCCATCAAAATTGGCGCACAGGCTTACCTCGAAAAATTTTATGGATCCTTGGGCTTCGTCCAATGCGGGGAGGGATATTTGGAAGATGGTATTCCACATATCCCGATGTTGAAAAACTAAAAATGCAAGATACTTATCGACATAAAGGGATGCGCCGCCAACTTGTAGAAGGCTTGCGCAAAAAAGGCATTAAAAATGAAAAAGTGCTGGAGGCGATCGGAACACTGCCTAGGCATTATTTTTTGGATAAAGCTTTTGAAGAGCACGCTTATCAAGACAAAGCTTTCCCGATTGGGAACGAACAAACCATTTCCCAGCCATATACCGTGGCTCATATGACTGAATTGCTGGAGGTAGAAAAGCGCCAAAAAGTATTGGAAGTGGGCACTGGATCGGGGTATCAGGCTTGTATCCTGGCGCTTTTGGGGGGAAGGGTGTACAGCATTGAGCGCCAAAAAGACTTGTACGAAAAAGCGAAGACTTTTTTGCCAGCCATTGGTTTTCCCCAAATCCGCTTGTTTTTTCGTGACGGCTATAAGGGGATGCCTGAGTATGCCCCCTTCGATCGGATCATCGTTACGGCCGGAGCGCCTTTTATTCCGGATGCCTTGCGGGATCAGTTGAGTCTTGGGGGAGTGATGGTGATCCCTGTGGGAGAGGAGGAGCAGACGATGGTTCGGGTGCGGCGGATTTCCGAAAATTTGTACGAGGATGAGCCCTTGGGGCCGTTTCGGTTTGTGCCATTTGTGGAAGGGCTGAATGAGTGAAAAGTGAAAAAAATTTTCACATGACATGTGAACTAGCCCTTGCCTGTAGGGCTTTTTGGAGGTGCTCAAAAATGAGTTTGGCTTTGGCCCGGCTGGGAGCAACAACATAGAACCAAGGTTTGGAGTCTACTTTCAATCCAATTTTTTGCCACTGGCGGTCGCTATTGATGATTTGATTCAGTGAAATACAGGTAGTTTCCTTTTGATCCATATTGCGAAATTCAATCATGTCGGAGGTGATGCGCACAAATGCTTCACCAGCTGGGGAGAATCGCTCGTGATGCAAATGCCATCCGAATAGAATTACACCGAAAAAATTGAGTACACTGGTTATGGTTCTCCAAAAACTACGGCCTTCGATAATGCCATCAATAATAACATAAATTCCGAGCGGGATCAGGGCTAATGCAACACCTAGTGCAATCCTACGCAGGAGTAAAGGCGTAGGATTTTCTCCTAAATCCAGGTAATAGATGATTTCTTTGTTCTCCACCTTATGTATTTTGGGGTGACGAATGCGCTAGTGTTGAATGCATTCGATTAGCAATAGCTTTTTGCAAATGCTCAAAAATCTCTTTGGTGTATTGGCCACTGGAGATGTAATGCCAATTGTCGCCAAGGGGTTTGAAGCCCACCCGTTCATCATCATAGTGGATGTATTCGATGTTTTGGAGCGAGAAAGAGAGTGCTTCGGAATCCTTTAGTCCACGATACCTGAGATTATCCTGAGTAATGGATACGAAAAAATCACCTTCTGGGTAAAACCGCTTTCGGTTGATGGAATACAGGGCCAATACAAATGTTATCGGGAAAAAGATCGATGGCCAGCCAGGAAGCTCCTGGTTCGTAGAAAAACGAACAATCGATTTTACGATTGAAAAAACAAGGACAACTGCATATAAGATATTCAGCCATTTACGGGTTTTAGGACTGAATGGGTTTACGCCAAGGTCTAGATAAAATTGTTCATTTACAGGTTCCATTGCTGAGTATTTACTGCTGAATTGGAGTTTCTTTTTTGGCAAGTCTTCCATATAAAGAATAGAAGCAAAGGATGCTGGTCCATAACATGGCAAAACCATGTCCTCGTTGGATTAGGCGAGCAGTTTCCTTCGGCTGTTGTTCCACCCACTTGTAGAAGAAAAGATCAAAAAAGAGGATGTAGCAAAGCACTACGACGCTAAAGCCTATGATTAGCGATTTTAAAACTTTATTTTGAATCATTTTAGCCAGTATTTTCCAACAAGAATAAGTAAATCGCCTTAGATCTGCAACTACAATGTTTGAATTTTCGATCAAATCTTTCAAAGTTAAGACCAAAGCTCACCAACCATATTTTTGCCAATCTTCCTCCACATCAATATCCGGCAATGCAGGCAACAAGTAACAAGGCGAGCCACTTTCCGCCATCCGCTCCAAGGTGATTTTTGCTACATTTTCCGTACTCCATTCCATGTTTTCAAAAAGAGCTGGTGTAGGCTTCTGCATGCCCAGCAAATAGTATCCACCATCCAGCGCAGGGCCCAATACAAAAGGATAGTGTTCAAGTTGATCAAGCGCCAACTGCACAATTTCTGGGGTCAACAAGGGGCAATCGCTACCAATGATGACGGCTTTGGGAGAAGTTTGTAGGGTGTCCACAAAGGCAAGGTGCATCCGTTCACCCACGTCTT
>JAAFHQ010000309.1 GCA_013298445.1 Chitinophagales bacterium
GCACCAGCTCGGTCGTCATAACCCACTACCACCATGGCGTGGCCACCCGCTGGGGTCACATTGCCCAACTCGGGCCACCAAAATTTGGCATTGGACAGGTTGTAAAAATTACGGCGTACATTCATGCCAATGATCACTGCTTTGAAACCAGCGAGGGCATTTTTGACTTGTTTGACCTTCGTTTCAAAGGAGGCATCACTTTCAAACAAGGTCAAATAATCACTGACCGCAAATCGAGTCGCCGTCTGGGCCAAATTGGGAGCGGGCGCTTTTTGACAATCGTTTACGTCAAAATCAAATTCTTTGGCCAGGCAGTCGCCCCTTTCTTTGAGGAAACGTAAAGCATCGGTAAGGCGGGCGCCTTTGGCACAATCTTGTTTGACCTGATTGAAGACAAAAAGGGCGGAGTGGGCATTTTCATTGATCAGCTGATGGTCGACGCAACGGTTGTGAATGGCCCGTTGGATGGTCATACCGGCGTAACCAACTGCCCAGCCTACACAGGAATAGATGTCGCCCTGGTGGCGAACTTCCGGGCAAAATTTTTCCAGACTTACTGCTACGGGCAGATCCGCTTTGCTGTTGATTTGTGCATCTAGTCGTTGGGTTTGATTGTACGTAATTTCGTCGTCCAGAATCAAACCAGCAGGGAACTCTTGGGCAAAGGTGTAGCTCAGTAAAAATAAGTTACTGAGGATGAGGTAGAACAGGCGTTTCATTTTTGAAAGTTTTAGGGTACGGGGCAGATATTAAGGTTCCAGGGTTTCAATTGTGCACCTCGACTCCGCTTGGCGACCTATTAAAACCCTGGAACTTGGGGAACCTTTAATTGCTCTTTTTGCCTGGAGGAGGGACAGTTTCTTTCACTTTAGGTGGCACTGCACCACCTGGTTGATTTTTCACGGGTTGTTTCCCAGGAGGCAGAGTAGGTTTCCCTTTTTGACCGGCCCCATCGTATTTGAAAGGGTCTTTGGCCAAATTGGACGTACTGTCAACGGGAGGCATGGTCGTGATGGTATCTCCAGGCAGCGGTGCAGGGATAGTATTTGGAGGGTTGGTATTCCAGGGATCAGTGGTGGTTGCTGGAGGATTGGTATTCGTAGTGGTATTGTTCCAGGTCCCCGTGTTATTGGCGTTATTGGTATTGTTCCAATCGGTTCCTGTATTGTTGGTGGTGTTGTTCCAGGAGTTGTTGTTGTTGTAACCGTTGTTGTTCGTTGTATTCCAGCTGTTGTTCAGGTTGTTCAAGTCTGTGGCGGGGAAGCCATTGGTTGCATTTGGGTTAGTGGTTTGAATGTCGTGGTACTGGATGTAATCGGTGTAGTGGTCACCGTTGCCTTCTCCAGACTGCACTTCATTCCAATAGCGCCAGCGGTGGGGCTTCACCAGGTGTTGATTGAGGTAATCTTCAGTATACATGCGGGCTTCGCGTTGCATTTGAGCAAAATATACGGTAAGTCCGCGAGTGAGGTTGATCAATTCGGTAACAATCAACAACAAGGCACTACCATCCACTTGATCGGCAGTAGCATCCGCCAGGGTTTGTTGAAAATGCATGGAATAAAACTCTTGCAGCTCGATCAGGCGCAACTTTAAGCCATCAGAATACAAGTCGGGCATGCTTTCAATGGATTTCAGTTTTTTTGGATCCAGAAAATCTTGTTTGATGCCTTCCAGGATTTTATTGGCGCGTTGGGCAGTTTGGTTGAATGCGGTACGTACTTTGGCTACATCATCTGGTTTCATCTTTTGCTCTTTGGCAATGACATTCATGGCTGCACTTTCGGCTTCAAGTTTCAGGTCGTGAAATTTGACCATGAATTCAGTGTTCAGAAATTTGCCCAGGGCAGGGGCTAACTTCTTGTTGGGTTGGGCGCTCAATCCGCTGATGAGCAATAAGGTGGCGATGAAGATAAGTAGATGGGTTTTCATGACAGTTGAATTTTGTATGATGTGTTGAAAAGCCATGCTTTCGTTCCCAGCCTGATGGTCTTTTTTTATAATAAACTTGAAATGCTTAAAAAGTGAGGTACAAAGACGAGGAGACTAGAAGATAATCATCACATTTTCAACAAACTTACAAAAAAACAATGAGCGCTGCTCGGTTTTTTATCCAAAGCACTAGAATGGCTCAGGTGGTGAAAAACTTGACCTGTTTCACCACCTGAGTAGTTTCGAAAAGCTTATCTAAATTTTATTGTCGTACCAATCGTCCGGTAATCGGTACACCATTTCCTGGCTTCAATTTATAAAAGTACATCCCGGGTGAAAAGCGGGAAATATCAAGCGGTAAAATTTGTGGGCCATTACCGATGTATTTTTTGGAAAAGCTATACACCTCGCGCCCATTGGCATCCACGATGAGCAACTCCGCCGTTTCCCCTAAACCAGCCAAACGGTATTCAAAAGTGACCGATTCGCGGCCAGGGTTGGGGTACAATTTTACTTCACCAAAAGCTACATTGCTGACCCGATCCGGGATTTCCGCCATGGCAGCATCCAACCAAGTGATGCGGTCGCGGGTCCAATTTTTCAGGAAGGTGATCTCATTGGCGTAGGTTCCACCCACGTAACTATTCGGCCACACGGCTTTATTTAAAATCGGGTACAACTGAAAATTCAGTGTTTGCGCCGGGCCAATCACGTTCGCCAGTGAATCAATATTCCCCAGTACCCGATCGGTCGCAAATACGTTTTTGCGCAATTCAAACCAACGCTTTTTCATCTTTACCCGGAAAGCAGGGTCGTTGATCAGTTTGTCCCACCAAAAATGGATCACCCAATAGTCCTCTGGGCAAACCTTATTAAAATCGTAGGCCCAGCCCACATAGTATTCGCCCTTGCAATAATTGGCATTGCCAAAGGCCAGGTTGTAATCCCAAATGGGACCCGCAAAAATTTTGGAATTGATGGCGTCATTGTCTTTGTAAAAGTAGGCACTTAGGCGATAGCCATCCACGTTTTTGGATAGTTCGTTCAATAGAACCATATCAACAAAGGAAGACACATCAATCCATTTGGCATACCCTTCCTTGGGATCATTGAAGGTTGGGGAATCCATCACCCGCTCAAAAGCCCGCACATGGTCCTTGATGTACTGTAGTTGTGAGGGACGTAGGTCTTCTTCATTCGGATACACCACGCGGTAGTCAGGTGGATAGGTTTTGCCCGGCATGGGAAAGGCAGAACGAAAAGTAATGTCACCGGGGTCCAATTTATCCAAGGCGATAATGTAGCCGCCTGTAACCTTTTGCCCTGTGGTGTCCTTAGTGCTAATTTTGTTGATGTTGACCCGCACTTTGTTGCGCTTGACGCGTTCGGTGAGCATAAATATACCTTTGTATTGACCATCTACCTGCACATCCACAAAGCGGTATTTGGGTGCCCAAGGCATAATTTGTTGCCCCAGGCGGTACAAAACCGCGTCTCTAATCAGTGACTTGTCGGCGAAAGGGCCAATCAGAGCCCAGTCGCTATGGGCTGGCATGCCCAGGATGGCCACGTCCTGTTCTTCTCCTTTGGCATCCAAAAACTCAATGGAATAAGGTTTTTTGTCACTCAGGTCAAAGGAAGATTTGCCCCGGTACCGGATACCCAGCCGACCTGACAGGCTGGGCTGATCGCTGAGGGTGTTGTCCTTACCCGTCGCATTGGCCCGCAACTGGTAGCTAGCGGGCACATCCGTATTGCGGTTGAGGATGGAACCTTGATCGAGGGTGACGGAAAAAATAGGAAGGTTGGATTTTTCCAATTTAACCTGGGCAAAGCCAAGACTTGAATGGAGGGTTAAAATGGCAATCCATGCAGGTAAAAATCGTCTCATACATTTTTAAAGCCGAAAATAGAGAATCGCAACCAAATAGTCTGCCGTCTAAATAACATTTACCGTTTTAGAACTAAAATTGGTGCTTTCTGTTTCACTTTTTGCTTTTAGTTATTCGCTTTCCACATTTAATGTAATTTTGCACAAATTTTTTTCCAGCATGGGTCAGATTACCCCTTACAATGAGCAAGAATCCAAAACCAAGCAGGTTTCCCGCATGTTTGACCGGATTGCTCCCTATTACGATTTTCTCAACCACTTTTTGTCTTTGGGCATTGATCGGGGTTGGCGGCGTAAAGCCATTGCGGAAGCAGCTCAAAATGACCCTCAACGCATCCTCGATATCGCTACGGGTACCGCGGATTTAGCCATTGCTATGGCTGAACAAATCAAACCGCAAGAAATCATTGGGGTAGACATTGCCCCAAAGATGTTGGAAATCGGGCGGGTGAAAGTGCGCGATAAAGGTTTGAACAAAGTCGTTCACCTCGAAGACGGCGATTCCCAAGAGTTGCATTTCAAAGACGATCAATTCGATGTAGTCACTGCAGCATTTGGTGTACGCAATTTTGAAAACCTGGAAATGGGGCTCTCCGAGATGTACCGGGTACTCAAACCAGGAGGCAAAATTGTGGTCCTGGAATTCTCCCGGCCCAAACTTTTTCCCTTCAAACAAATATTTAATGCCTACTTCAAATACATGTTGCCGCTGATTGGGCGTTTTACCTCCAATGACCAAAGGGCGTATTCCTATTTGTACGAGTCCGTGCAGGTATTCCCCGAAGGACAGGCATTCCTGAACATATTTGAGAAAACTGGATTTAAATCTAACCGATGCACCGCATTAACTCTGGGCGTTTGTTCCATCTACGTTGGGTTCAAGTAATAGTTGTACTGGTTTTGGCCGTAGGTAGTCTACAAGCGCAGAAATACCGAGGCAACCCCAACTTTTTGGATTTCAATCAAAAACCATACTATTTCGGCATCACGCTGGGGATCAATTCCTCCAATTTCAAACCCTTTCGCTCCAAGCAGTTTTTGATGAGCGATAGCATCCAAACCGTCGAATCAGTAACCGGGCCTGGCTTCAACCTCGGGATCGTGACCAACCTGAAAATGGGGGATTATTTCGATTTCCGTTTTTTGCCAACCCTTTCTTTTGCTGAGCGCAACATCAATTATGATAAAGCCAGCCGTTTCCGCGATTTCAGTCGGCGTACCGTGGAGTCCGTTTTTGTAGAAATGCCTTTTCAGGTGCGCTACAAATCGGCGCCTTTTCACGACAAACGGGTTTTTGTGATTGCTGGGGTGAAATACTCCTTCGATGTAGCGAGTGATTCTCGTTCAAAACAAGCCGAAACACTGGTGCGTATCTCCCCTTCCGACTTTCAGTTGGAATACGGGGCGGGCTTGCAGTTTTTCTTCCCTTTCTTCATTTTTTCACCTGAGTTGAAAATTTCCCAAGGTATTGGCAATACCTTGATTTACAATCCTGCATTGCAAGAATCAACGGTACTGGAAAAATTGCTCTCCCGTACCTTTACGATATCCTTACACTTTGAGGGATAAGCAATTTTGATCTACCTGTAAAAAAGGAATGGGCTACGGTGCAATTTGTCACCGTAGCCCATTCCTTTTTTCATCTTTCCTCCTTTAAAATCGGCCTAGCTTCCCCCCTCAAACTATATTGGTCCAAATTGGCATTTTGTGGCTTGGAAAAAACAATCAGGCAAAAAGCCGCGAATTTGCCCAATTTTATTTCCTTAAAAATGTGGATTTGTCAATATAGATGCTAACATTGTAATTGATTTCAACTCTGATCCTAACCTAACTTTTTTTAATTCTATGAAAATAGGTGCCATTAAGGAAACTAGGCCAGATGAAAACCGGGTTGCTCTATCGCCAACTGTATGCAAACAATTGATTAAGAACGGATTTGAATGTGTCATCGAAAGTGGTGCCGGACTCAATTCCTTCTTTTCCGACGAAGCCTACGTTGAAGCGGGTGCAACAATCCTTTCTTCTGCCAGCGAAGTATTCAGTTCCGCCGATGTGTTGTGTAAGTTAAACCCTCCCAATGAGGAAGAAATTGAAAAACTCCGCGCAGGTACAGTCCTCATCTCGTTCGTTTACCACATGACCAATAAGGCCCTGGTAGAAAAGATCAATGCCCGCCAAGTAGCCTTGTTTAGCATGGACGCCATCCCGCGCATCTCCCGCGCCCAAACGATGGATGCCCTCAGCTCCCAGGCCAACCTCGCAGGATACAAGGCCGTCACCATCGCCGCCAACGAATCAGGTAAAATTTTTCCGATGCTGATGACTGCAGCAGGTACCATTACGCCTTCCAAAGTGCTCATTTTTGGGGCTGGAGTGGCTGGGCTGCAAGCCATTGGTACGGCCCGGCGTTTGGGTGCAGTGGTGGAAGTCACCGACATTCGCCCCGAAACCAAGGAAGAAGTGGAATCCCTGGGCGGCAAATTCATTTCGTTTGACACCGGGAATGGGGTGAAAATTGAAGGGGGCTACGTCAAAGAAGCTGGTGAAGATGTACTGGCCCGCCAACGGGAAATTCTCAAAAAACACCTGGCTTTGGCGGATATAGTGATTACTACGGCCCAGGTGCCCGGGCGTAAAGCACCTGTTTTAGTCACTGAAGACATGGTCAAAGTGATGAAAATGGGCTCTGTCATAGTGGATATGGCGGTGGAGCAAGGTGGCAACTGCGAACTGAGCGAAGTGGGTAAATCCGTAGTGAAACATGGGGTGAAAATTGTCGGTTACTCCAATTTACCTTCCTTGTTGGCACCCAATGCCAGTGAAAGTTATGCCAAAAACGTATACGCTTTTGTGACCCATTTAGCCAGCAATGAAGGCTTCAAATGGGACATGAACGATGAAATCACGGCGGGCACCCTCATTTGCCGCGATGGCCAAATCCTTAAATAAGTTGAGAAGGTTGAGGGAAGTTGAGAAGGTTGAGGCTACCGCGAGCGGTTTTGACAATGACGCTCGCGGTAGCCTCAACCTCTCTCAACCTTCTCAACCTCCCTCAACCTAAACAAACATCAGATGCAAGCAATTTTTGAATTTATATCCCATCATCAGTTGATGATTTACCTGATCGTCCTGATGATTTTTGTGGGCGTTGAACTCATCGAAAAAGTTCCGTCCGTATTGCACACCCCACTGATGAGTGGGGCCAATGCCATTCACGGCGTCATCATCATTGGGTCCATTATTGTGATGGGGCAGGCGGAAAATCTCTTCGCCACCATCCTGGGCTTCATTGCCGTGTTTTTG
>JAAFHQ010000310.1 GCA_013298445.1 Chitinophagales bacterium
GGAAGTGCAGCCATCAACTCAACAGATATTTATGTGCCTACCACCATTTCCATTGATGGTTTGGACGCTTTTGGCGATTACAAAGGCAGTGCCCAAATTCGCGGTCGGGGCAACTCCACCTGGAATTTCCCCAAAAAGCCTTACAAATTTAAACTGGATGAAAAAGCGGGTTTGTTGGGTATGGCATCTGAAAAAGATTGGATTTTGTTGGCCAATTATCTGGATGGCACCCATATGTTGAATGCAGTGGCCATGAAAACAGGCCAATTGATGAACCTGCCTTTTACCAACCATATCGAGCCAGTGGAGCTCTACCTGAATGGACAATACCAGGGCTTGTACATGCTGACCGAGCAGATTGAAGTGAAGAAAAACCGGGTCAATATTGGCGACAATGGCATCCTGCTGCAATTGGAACAATACTATGATGAGCCCTGGAAATTTAGATCCGCAGGGTATCGCCTTCCGGTGATGGTCATGCACCCTGAATTGACCGATGCGGCAGAGCTGGCACCGATAAAAACGCAGTTTGAAGAAATGGAAACCTTGCTGGCCCGCGCTGATTTTCCAAACAATAATGTGTTGGATTATATAGACGCTGAGTCAGTAGCCAATTATTTTTTGGTGAACATGCTGTGCGACAACCGGGAACTCAATCACCCCAAAAGTACCTTCTTGTACAAAACCAAAACGGGCAAATGGACCATGGGCCCGATCTGGGATTTTGACTGGGCCTTCGCCTATGAAAAAACCTCGCGGCATTTTAGCACTTTTGATCAATCCATGCTTTGGTCGCCCCCTTCTGATGGTACGCGCTTTTTCTCACGTTTGATGACAGCTCCAGCTGTAAAAACGGCTATGAAACAAAAATGGGCCGATTTTAAAGCCCAAAAACTACCCGAGTTGCTGACTTACGTCGACCAATATGCGCTCCTTATTGAGGATGCCAGAGCCCGGGATTACCAAAAGTGGAAGCGGGGTAATCTTGATTTTAAAAATGATGTGGTCACGCTGAAATTGTGGCTGAAGAATAGAGCGGTTTACATGGATGAGTTTATGAGCAGGTTGTAAAAACGTGCAATATGAGTCATCCCGAATTTTTGGGATGACTCATATTTTTCCCTCCAGATCTGAATTACTCTTTTACTACATATTCAATAAAAAGATGTGAGGAGTTACTTTTATCCCTTACCTGCTTTATTTTGGGTTTAAAGTCGGTATCCTTACTGGCGAATTTGAATTTAAATGTATTGGTGTTTCCTGGATTGTGAAAAACAGTATCCGCTCGCAGCACTCGCCCTTGGCTTTTTCGATTATAACCGGTTAACATTCCTGGTTTTAGCATTGCAAAACCCATCTTTTCACTTACCGTTTGATTGACCGGTATCATAATTACGAGCTCTCGTTCATTCATCAGGTCAAGTCCTTCCAACAAGGTAGCATTGTGGCTGCTGTGGTGCCCTGCTTTGTATAAAACCGTTCTCGACAAAAGATCTTTAGCAGTTGCTGTAGAATTTTCAAAAGGAACACCAAACCAGCTTTTCCAATTGCCAATTTGGGCATCTCCTACAAACAATAAAACCTTTTTGGATTTGACCAATTCAAAAGCCAGTACTAAGCTGCTGTTGTTGGTAAGCGCATCCATGTGTAATGACATACGCCCCATTTCGCTCAGCCAATCATGGTCAATACGGCGCCAGGGTAATTGTGGGTCAGTGTAACAAGCCTTTAGTTTTGAAATTTGATCATCCTTTGGATAATCTAAAGAGGCTGGATGCGCAAATTTTTTATTGAATGGAAAATTGCTCTCTTCCATCGATGGGCCAGCAGGAGAAAATGCCTTCAGGGCATCTCCTATCAACTTAGAGGATGAATCCAGGTTATTCAATTGCAGCATGGTATTCAAACTGTGAACTTCTTCATGCTTGCTTGGATTCATTTTTTGCAAAAGTACAGGGTCAGTTGGGGGGCCTAAAACAAATACTTTTACAGCATTGGAAGGTAATCCCGGGAGGTCAAAATTTTTACCAGGAACCAAAAACTTGCAATTGTTTTTGCTCCACTCCAGCAAATTTGAGATGGCCTCTCCTCCGGTTTGGTCTTCTGCAAAAAGATCAAAACCTTCTTTTGCGGCAAGCATATTTTCTACTGCCGGCACACCAGCGAATTTTACTTTTGCCTTTTCCTTGTTCTCCTTGTTTTGCTTCCAGAATTTTTCCGTCGCTTTGCGCATGGCAATGGCTTCATTCCCTTTGGGGTCATCCAGGTAAGAAAACCAGACTTCATGGATGTTAAGTTTTTCCATAATTTCCCTGGCAGAAATAAAACCAGATAAATGATCCTTATGCTGGTGAGTGAGCACAACCGTTAAGGGATTGTCCTTCACAGTTTGTTGTATGCTCTCTGCTATTTCTAACTCCCTCTCATCATTACCCGAAAAATAGGAACCAAAATCTATCAACATAAAAGACTCCTTGGTTCCATCCTTGAATTTTAGCAAAAAACAATCACCAAGGTTCAACTGATTGTACATTCTTATTGTGACTGATGCTGACATGTCTCTGGAATTTTTTAATGTGAGTGTAAGGCCGCAAAAGGTTCTGCATCCTGCATTAATAAGGCTGCATTTTCAGGGTCATTCAAATTTTCCATGGCGTAATCAAGCTGATTTTTCAGGCGATTGGAACTACCAACATTCTTAACAATTGCATATTTTATTTCGTAAGTAGCCAGGTCAATCAGCAGGGTAGCACCTCCTCTCATTTCATATTTATCTCCGGGAAAGTAGCCCTGGTATAAGGTATTCTTTAAATCTACTTCCGCTTTTTGTAAAAAAGTCATGATCAATAGTTTTGAAGCATTACCATTCAAACTATTGTGGCGAATAACTGGCACACATTTGTATACCTGAAATACTGGATTTATTCCTTCTGTTCGTGGTACTTCAAAATCCACTTGCTGGTTGGATCGCTCGTCAAAAAAGGAGTAACGGATTGGCCTGAAATCCATGCCAAGCAATTTTTCCATATTTTCTTTAAAATACTCAAACTTGCCATCAAACATATCATGAACAATCCCTGATAGTTTTCGGGATTCTTTGAATATGGTGGACCGGTTATTTTCTCGGAGAATCCGCTCCATACTTTTTACAACTTCATCATTTTTGGGGCTTGCTTTGTCCATTGATGTATAAACCCTTTTTATGTCAGGGTTGAAAACGTATTGAATGGCTTTTTTTAAAGCCAAAACCTGGTCTTCATCTTCGAAGAATTCTTCCAAAGGTTTCCACATCAACGATTCAACCGAATAGGTATTTATATCCTTGGGAACAATTCCCCAGCTCCTAAATGATTCTAAAAGGGCAAATCTTAATCCGCCTTCATCTTCAGGGTTGTACTCCACGTCGGCAGTAATGAGCGCCCGGAGAAAATCGCCAAAATTGAGGTCTACTGGGGGACAATAATCCAGTGCACGTATACAAATCAGTGAGAGTTGATCCGCAATTTCGCGAGCCTCATTGGATAAGCGCTTGACCAAGTCGGGATGTATTTCCCCTTGGGCAAGTATACCTGAACCATTGGAAGCCAGCCTGATCAGATCAGCAACCCGATAGCGGTATAATCTTGTAAAGGCATTAAAAACTGCTGCTACCAAAATACCTCCCCGGCTGTGGGGATCAGTGAGGGTGTGGTATTTACTAGGGTCTGGTTCAACTGGCACCAGATTTCCTTCATCATCATACTGAACCAAAAAACTTCTTAATGCCCGGCGGTTGCTGGAAAGAGCCTGGCCGAATTGAATGGCCAGGTCGCCCAATAAGTTTTGTGGTGACAACAGGTCCCCTCTCGAATTGCGGATTTGCTCTTCCACAAGCGGAATAAAGGTAAAACGTTGCAGCAAGGCGATAATGTCCGAAAAACTCTCATGAAAAGCCAACATATCTGGATTTGTTCCCTTTTTGAAGTAGGGATGTACGCTGTCCAGAATAGCATGGGTAAGTTCATGTACTACGATATCTGGCGAAAGACAGGTAAACACTACAGAACCGGGAACGTTATTTCCAGACCAATTTTCTGAGGCCAGGAAATACCCAAAAAGAAGCGCTAATTTATCAGGTGAGTAAAATGCGTTTTGTTGTCGCATTGCGTGGGGGTAAATCCGAAGCCGGTTGATGAATTCATGTTTATATTTCCCGGGTTCTTCCTCAACCGTTCGCGACCAGATTATTTTTCTGCCCAAGGCTTTTTCAAACTGGGCAATGACATTCATTGCTACGGCGTAAACCTGTTGCTGATGAAACCTGGGGTCCCCTTCTGAAGGGCTTAATCCATAATCAGCAAGAACATAATTATTTTCCAGGTTAACAGGTTCATAAAAACATTCTTTAGTGGGGTCGTAGTCAATTATTTCAATGTATTCACCACATGGTCCTGGCTCCGTTTCTTCCCAACGAATCTTATAAATCACCTCATTGCTTTGCCTGCGACCAATGGTTGAGGAAAAAGAAGGGTCAAAAGCATAACCCCGCAGCTTGCGATATGATGGCTTGTTCATTCCTGCTCTATTAAAATTGAAAATCAATCAGTTACAATAACGACAAATGCCTTGAATTTGTTATATTGAGTATACTTTTAAATGCTCTTACTGGCAGGAATGAACTGTGTAAAAGTCAGTTGTGTGGAATTATACTTTCAACTCCCTTCGGCCCTGTTCAATATTCAGAACCTCCTCGCCAAATTGGCTGACTTTCGCCAATTTGGCGAGCTGTTTTCGTTTCAGGATTTCCTTCCAGATCGCCGGATTGTCCAGCTTCCCTTCGACGTACAATTCGGTCCAGTGTTCTAATTGTAGAATATCCAAAAACCAAGAGGGCGGGCCATAGGGCAATTGGATCCATAACTTATCCAGTTTTGGCAACTTGTTCAATTGCTCAAAGTGAGCGGGTTTGTAGTCGTTCATCGTAAAACGAAACTCCCGCAACTGTTGGAGATTTTCTATTTCCGCCGGAAAATCAAGCATGTGCCGGTTGAGGCTGAGGTCTAATTTTTTTAATTTTTTACTACTGAGAATCGATTCTGGAAATTCTTTTAACGAGCAATTCCGCATGCTCAGGTCCTGTAAATTCGGTAAAACAGCCTGGATACTGGCACCAAAGTTAGCGTTGAGGTGCAGGGTTTTTAAGGCAGGCAAAGACTGCTTGATGGTCAAAGCGGGTTGTTCTTCCTGATACGAAAGGTCTATTTCTTCCAGCTTGGTCATCTGGTAAAGCTGTTCCGGAAATTCGCTTAAACGGCATCGGTACAGCCCTATTTTTTTCAAGCCAGACAGTTTCGCCAAATCATCAGGCAAACGGGTCAGCGCATTTTTACCCAAATTGATTTCCTGAAGGCTCGGCATTTGCAGCAGAACTTCTGGAAAGGTCTCGAATTCGCAATCAAACAGGTTTATTTTGGTCAACTGTTTGAATCCTAAAATCTCCGCTGGAAGGCTATCTAAGTAATTACAGGATAAATCAAGCGTTGTTAAATCGGCTAACTCAAACAACGTTTTGGGAATGTCTTTTAGGCCCAGTCCAGACAGGTTTGCTTTTGTGGATTGCCGGGCTTTGAGTATTTGCCTTTGCCGCTCTAAAGGGGTCAATAAGGTCGTATTTTTCAATAAGCTCTGCCCCTTTCTCATCGCCTTTAATACCTGGTCTGTGTTTAGGACTTCTTCTCCAGGCAGGTAGTATTTTTTCTCCAAGACATCGCGGAAATCGTACGATTGAAACTCAGGTTGTTCAAAGGATGGTTGTAAGCCTACCACGATGCCCCTTTTAATATGCGCAGCTGAATAGGTAAACGAGTGATCAAAAGAGAGGATCAAATCGGCTTCTATTTGCCCGTTTATGGTCAGTTCACCGTGGTTGTACACGCCCGCGATTAGGGTTTGTGCAACATTCACATTGCCTCTGAAGTAACAGTCTCCCCCACTCACAAAGATGTTCTTTGCCTCAATATCGCCCAATACGATGATCAAAGGCCCGTAATCGGTTTCTTCCTGAATGATGTATTCCTTTGCATAAAGGTTTTTTAGAAAAATAGCACCGTAGCATGGTTCAGCCATAAATGTGGCATCCATTTCCAAACTAGAAGTATTTACGTCATTTTCAAATACGTAAACCAATTCATTCGCGTATTTTTCCAGAATGTAGTCAGGAAAACGCCCCAGGTCATACCGATCTATGGCTGCTTTAAAAGACATGGAAATGCCTTCGTTCAGTAAGGTCGTATTGAGGTTTTGGTGGTTCATGATAGTGGTTTTAGGTTAATCGCTCCTCCTCCCAAATCAATCTGTTACAACAGTACACTATATCAATTTACTCAACGCGCAAAATCTTCTCTCTCTTGCGTCCTTTCGCCAATTCATCCAACAATTTCATAACACAGCTCCACCATTCCATTTTGATAAGCAGTTACATCCTTCAGGTGCAGGGCTTGCTCTCCCTCGATTTTCTCAAAAAATGGCTTTCCTTCGCCTAAAATGATGGGCAAAATGGTCTGGCGTATTTCATTGGCCAATTTTAAATCAATAAATGCCTTGACCAGCAAAGCCCCTCCTACTACCCAAACGTTGCGGTAATGTGGTTTGAGCCGTTCTTCGACAAGTTGGTTCAAATCGCCTGAATAAAGCTCAACATTTGGTCTTTCAATAGGAAGACTTCGAGAGGATATCACTATCGTTGGTGTATCACCATAAGCCCAGCCGTAATTTTTGGAAAGTTCCAGCGCGAGTTCGTAGGTGCGTGCGCCCATCACGTAGCAATCGATGGTTTTGAGGAATACTTCCGGGTCTTGCCCAGTGACGCCCTTCTCGTAGTGATCTGTTGTTTCAAACCATTCAATGCTGTTGTCGGGTTTGGCAATTTTGCCATCGAGGCTGGAAACCATGTGGATGGTAATGGTAAAGGGTTGTGGTTTCATTGCTGTTTGGATCATTTACGGGTGTTAAAAAAAGCAGTAATGCTCTAGTTAAGAAACGGGAAATTTGTCGCTAATCCGAAGTTTTACACTTCACAAAGCCCCATAGCCCACCTTTCTTCGCTGCTGCCAATCCTTCCGAAACCACCGGAAAAGGCTCGTTT
>JAAFHQ010000311.1 GCA_013298445.1 Chitinophagales bacterium
TGGCGGTTGGGAAAGTGAAGGCCTGTCGGGGCATACCCTCGGCCATTACCTGTCTGCTTGCGCCTTGATGTATGCGGGCAGCAAGAATGAAAAATACAAGGAAAGAGTCACTTATCTGGTGCAAGAACTGGCGCGTTGTCAGGAAGCCCGCAAAACGGGCTATGTGGGGGCGATTCCGAAGGAAGACAGCATTTTTGCCCAGGTTGCCCGGGGCGACATCCGTTCCTCTGGCTTCGACCTCAATGGTGGCTGGTCGCCTTGGTACACCATCCACAAAGTGATGGCCGGTTTGGCGGATGCCTACCTGTATACCAACAACGACCAGGCCCTGCAGGTGCTCAAAGGTATGTCCGACTGGACAGGAGCGGTGGTAAACAAACTCGATGACGCCCAACGCCAAAAAATGCTCAAGTGCGAATACGGCGGCATGAATGAAATCTTGGCCAACGTGTACGCATTCACGGGCGAAAAAAAATACCTCGACCTTTCTTACAAGTTCTTCGATGACTTTGTGATGGAGCCCCTCTCCAAAAAGATCGACCCGCTGCCCGGCAAACATTCGAATACCAATGTACCCAAAGCCATTGGCAGTGCCCGTCAATACCAGCTCACAGGCAATCCCCGCGATCAGACCATTGCCTCCTTTTTTTGGAAAACGATGGTACACCAGCACAGCTACGTCATTGGCGGCAACAGCAACTACGAATACTGTGGCGAAGCAGGCAAACTCAGCGACCGACTCAGCGACAACACTTGCGAAACCTGCAATACCTACAACATGCTCAAGCTGACCCGGCATCTCTTTTGCCAGGAGCCCACCGCCGAGTTGTCCAATTATTACGAGCGGGCTTTGTACAACCATATTTTGGCTTCACAAAACCCGGAGACGGGCATGATGACCTACTTTGTCCCTTTGCGGATGGGCAGCAAGAAGGAATTCAGCGACGAATTCCGCACCTTCACCTGTTGTGTGGGCAGTGGGATGGAAAACCACGTCAAATACAACGAAAGTATCTATTACCACAGCGCTGACGGTCAGGGGCTTTACCTCAACCTGTTCATTCCATCCGAATTGAATTGGCAGGCCAAAGGAATGACCGTTCGCCAGGAGACCAATTATCCACAAAGTGGGAAGGTAAGCGTCAAATTTAGTGGCAAAAAAGCCCAGAAATTCAGCCTGCACCTGCGCCGCCCCTGGTGGATGAGTGCCAACTGGCAACTGAAAATCAATGGCAAACCCGTTGAGGCCATCGCTCAGGCCAACGGGTATTACAGCATCAATCGCAAGTGGAAAAACGGGGATGTGCTCGAACTGGACATGCCCATGCAGCTCTACACCGAAAGTATGCCCGACAACCCCAATCGGATTGCTTTCCTCTACGGCCCCATTGTTTTGGCAGGCCAATTGGGCAACAAAATGCCCGATCCCTTGTACGGCACCCCTGTGATTTTGAGTGCCGAGCGCAAAGCGGATCAATTGGTACAGCCGCAAGACCTGGCTACTTTGAAGTTTCAATTGAGCTCGGCCGTGGCTAAACCTGTAGCACCCGTATTGATTCCATTTTTCCAAAGCAACAAGGAATATTACAGCGTATACTGGGATTATTTCACGCCGGAACAATGGACGGCCCGCCAGGCCGAGTACGAAGCCGAAAAACAACGCCAACAAAAAATCGAAGCCCAAACCCTCGATAATTTCCGCATCGGCGAAATGCAACCCGAGCGCGACCACAAACTGGAAGCCAGCGAACGCTCCTATGTGAGTGATGCTTTGGGTGTAAATGGCCGAGAAGCGCGCACTGGGCACTTTTTTGCCTTTGAGATGAAAGTACAACCCGGGGGCAAAAACCGCCTGCTTTTCACCTACATCGGCGACGACAAAGACCGCAAATTTGACATCAAGGTAAACGGGCAATTACTGCTCACCGAAACCTTGACCGGCGGACAAACGGGCCGTTTTTACGATCGGGAGTATGCTCTACCGGCCGAATTGTTGACTACCGGGGATAAAATTGTGGTGCGGGTAGAAGCCAATTACGGGAAAACAGCAGGCAGGGTCTTTGGTGCCAGGATATTGCGGGATTGATTTTTTAGGTGGAGTTCCAGAGATTTTGTACTCTTGCCTGTTCAAATTCAAAACAGCCATGCGCAATACGATTTATTTTACCCTGGCCTTAGCCTATGCTCTTGTTTCTTGTACCGGCGATCAAAGCAGTTCAGAAGTACAAAATGCTCTGGATGAATGGTTTCCAAAACAGTACAAAGTTGTGGAGGGCACTGAAGTAAATACCGCCGACTCCCTGGTGTTGATTCCCATCCAATCGGTCACAGATCCCAAAATTCAGTTTACGATCGATTATCAGCCTAAAAAAGAAAAAGGGGGACTGGTCAAAGATTCGATTCAAAGCGCTTTTGAAGCAGCAAAGGTAAACGCCGAAGCAGCTGGCAATTTATTGAACGCATTGCAAAAAAATGGCTTTAAAAATGTGGTAGTAGGGACCAATTTGGCTCAAAATGCGGTTGAGATCCAATTGTATGAGGAGCCATTTAATTCGATCTTCACCTCCCGCATGAAGCAAATTCAAAAAGTTAGTGCCGCCTGGGCTGCCCAGCGGAATATGGCGCCTTGCCGCTTAAATTTGAAGGTGATGGACCCTAAATCCTGGGGAAAAAGATTCCCAGAAGTACTCGATACCCGCTTCGTCAATAGGGCGAATGCCTGGGTTTTTGAAAATACAATCGCAGCTGCCAATGCCGATTTGGCTGATCCTGGATCCTCGGAGTTTTTGCCCGGAAGCCTGAGTTTGAGCGGCAAAAGAGAAATGGAAGTCCGCAAAAAGATCCACGATGATGTGGTCGATTTTTTGCGGACCTCCAAAAAACTGGACTTTCATGTTGAACTAATCGCCATGGTCAATACCGAATGGGATCTGCGCAACATGGAGACCATACGCTACTATTTCCCTTATTGCCAACAAAGTGAAACCACTAAAATCAACGGAAGTTGTATGGGCAACTTTGATGGCCGTATCTCTTGTGTCTACAATTTTAAGACCGGGGAAACACAGGTAGATTTTTAATCCTAACTTTTAGTTTAGTTCAATAAGTTCGGGAATTGCTCTTTCAACTGATCGTCCAGCGTATCTGCCCAGTGCTCAAAATCGCTGATAAAAGTAGACAGTTCATTAAAATCGATGCCTTTGATGTCTCGCTCAAAGGTTGCCCAAACTTTGTTGACATTGGGTAATACGCTGAATTTGATGCCGAATTTTTCATCGTTTAACTCCAACAAACGGCGGTAAAAAGTGAGCAGTTGATTGGTTGCTGGCACGTCCATCACCGGGCAGAAGATGCGGATGAAGTCCCGTCGTGATCCATTGTCGTAATTGAGCTTGTGGATCATGATCTGGATGGTGGCACTACCTTTGGTCCAGCTCCAAAATAGCTTCTCCGAATTGTACACGGTATGCCGATCCAAGCCAACAGACTCTGCGTAGCAGTGTACCATTTCGACTACTTTGTTGTACTGCACATCGGCAGGGTGCGATGGGTTTTGTGTGTTTTCCATGGGTATTGTAATTGGGTTATGAAACACCCACAATATCGGAGTTTTTTAAAAATTATCCCAATTTCACCGAGGTCATTGTCAAAGACCCACCCACTGCTTTGTCGTTAAAAAACTGCACTGGATCATTTTTATCCTGCAAGCCCAAAATGTACAATAATGGATAATAGTGATCGGGCGTAGGAATGGCCAACTTGGCCGATTTGTTCAAATTTTCATAATTGATCAGCGGTTGGTGATTGCCATCGCTGATGTGTTGTTTAAAAACCTCGTTCATCTCAATGGCCCAGTCAAAACCATAAGACTCTTTTTGCAGGTGTTCCCAGGCGACCATGCGCAGGTTGTGCACCATATTGCCACTGCCCACGATGAGCACGCCTTTTTTGCGCAGCTCTGCCAATTCCTGAATCAGTTCGTAGTGGTACTGGGGCGATTTGTAATAATCGATGCTCAGTTGCAATACCGGAATATTCGCTTCAGGATACATGTGTCGAATCACCGTCCAAGTGCCGTGGTCAAGCCCCCATTCGTGATCCAGACCCACTTCGGTTTTGGTGATCAGTTTGCGCGTATTTTCTGCAAGTACCGGGTCGCCGGGGGCAGGGTATTGCACGTCGAACAAGGCTTGAGGAAATCCCCCAAAATCGTGAATGGTTTTGGGCATAGGCATCGCGGTAACGTGGGTGCCCTTGGTCAACCAGTGCGCAGATACCACCAAGACTGCTTTTGGAGTAGGCATGTCTTTGGCCAATTGTTTCCAACTTTGGCTGAAAAGATTGTCTTCAATGCCGTTCATGGGCGAACCGTGGCCCAGGAACAAGAGGGGCATTTTTACGTCTTGCTCTTCCAACTCATCGCGGAAGTTTTTAAAAGATCCCATCGTCATCATAAGCGCAGCTCCTGATACAGTTTTGATAAATGCCTTGCGTTTCATGCAAAGAGTTTAAGTGAAAACAGCACCAGTTTGAAATTAGTTGTATATACATTGAATTTTTGCGCGTTAATCCACTATAGGGAATCTACATTGTTTTTAATCCACTCGGCCTGCTGTAGAATCTTGCCCCGTTCTTCTGCGTCCATTTTGTCCCAAACCTGATAAGCCATACCAATGCGGGGATTGCCGCGCAGTTTTTGGGCATGGCGATCATAAAAATCCCAATAAAGCGCATTAAAAGGACAGGCTTGATGGCCATAACGCAAGGACTTGTCGTAGTGGCATTTCCCGCAGTGGTCGCTCATCTTGTGGATGTAATTGGCGCTGGAAACGTAGGGTTTGGTGCCAACAATACCACCGTCGGCGAACTGACTCATGCCCCGGGTATTCGTAATTTCAACCCATTCCAGCGCATCGATGTAAATACCCAGGTACCAGGCGTCTACCTCATCGGGATGAACACCAAGCAACAATGCAAAATTGCCTGTGAGCATCAAGCGTTGGATGTGGTGGGCATAAGCCCGATCCAGCGATTGACCAATGGCTTGTGCCAGGCAGCGCATTTTGGTTTGAGCAGTCCAGTACCAGCTGGGTAGCTTGGCCTGATGACCAAAGTAGTTGAGCTGCGCGAAACCCGGCATCTCCGCCCAATAAACCCCACGCATGTATTCTCGCCAACCGATGATTTGCCTCACAAAACCTTCCAGGGCGGAATAGGGCACATTTTGCTGATTTTTTTGCCAGTAATTGATGCAGGCATCCACCACTTCGCGGGGATGAATCAACTTCACATTCATAGAAAAGGACAGCCGGGAGTGAAACAACAACCAATCCCGATCGGTCATGGCGTCCTGGTAATCACCAAAAGCCCGGAGCCGAATCTTCACGAAGTGCTCTAATAATGCCAGACTTTCGGCGCGAGTAACTGGCCAATTAAAATGCTTTGCTTGAATCGAGCCCATTGTTTTCACCCCCATCTTTTCCAGCATTAGTAGTATATCCTCGACATCGCGGTATTGTGCCAGCGTTGGGGGAACATTAAGACTAGCAGGCATTTTTTTGCGGTTTTCCGCGTCGTAATTCCAGCGCCCGGTAAGTGGTGTTTTGCCATCTGGCTCCATCAGGATTTGGTGTTTTACCCGCATTTTGCGGTAAAAACTTTCCATTAGGTAGGTCTTTTTGCCCTTGAATAAATCGGCCAGTTCGTTGCGGGCACTAAAAAAATGCTCAGTGTCATAAACCTGATGGAGAATAGCCAGGCCTTGGCAAAATGACTGCAGCAATTGATCTACTCTCCATTCATCGGGTAATTGGTATTCAATTTTTTGGATGGAATGGCGCTCGATCAGTTGCTGGCAATTTGCCTCAAAACTTTGCTGATTGTCGGGATCGTCCAGTTGAAAATATTTTACCGAATGGCCTTCTGCCCTTAAATTTTCAGCAAAAGCCCGCATGGCGAGAAAAAAGGCACAAACCTTTTGGACATGATGCTGAACGTACTGGGTTTCGGGTAAAATTTCCATCAACACGTACAAAATAGCAGGGTCTTTGGCTTGTAACCAGGAATGTTGGGCATTGAGCTGGTCCCCCAGGATGAGCCTTAAAGTATGGTAAGTCATTGGATACGGTTCGATGAGTTGCTGGTTCTAAACAAACACCTACAAAGTTTGTTCTTAGCACCACATCAAAAGGATTGAGCCATGTCAAAACATTACCTGGTAGTGGGTGGAAGCCACGGAATTGGATTGGAAATTTGTCGGAAATTGCTGCAACAGGGCGATGAGGTCACGGTCATTTCGCGTACCCTGGGCGAATTGGGCGAGTTGCCAGGCGTAACCCATCATGTGCTGGATGTGAATGCGGAGGATATTCCCGCTAGCATGATTCCTGAAAATTTACAGGGTTTGGTGTATTGCCCTGGTAGCATCAATCTGCGGGCTTTTGCTAGTTTACCACTCGCTTCTTTTCGGGAAGATTTTGAGATCAATGTAGTGGGTGCCATCAAAAGTATTCAGGCTGCACTCAAAGCCCTGAAAAAAAATCCGGGGAGTAGCATCGTGTTGTTCAGCACCGTAGCAGTTGGTCAAGGCATGCCTTTTCACAGCAGCATCGCTGCTGCTAAGGGCGCGGTAGAGGGGTTGACTCGATCCTTGGCCGCCGAACTGGCTCCTGGTATCCGGGTGAACTGCATCGCTCCTTCTTTGACCGATACTCCATTGGCCGCACGCCTTTTGAGCAGTGATGAAAAACGGGAAGCCGCCGCCAATCGGCACCCGCTCAAAAGAGTAGGAGCCGCCAGCGAACTAGCAGCTCTGGCTACCTTCCTGTTGACCGCAGATGCTGCGTGGATCACGGGGCAGGTCATCCACGCAGATGGGGGCATGAGCGCAGTGCGGGTTTAAATTTATTGGTTGACAATAGGCAAACTGAGGCTAGCCGTATTGTTGTTTTCAGACATTTCGGCGACTACACCCGTTGCATCTATCTTAAAACTGAGCGTTACATTGGCTGAACCGTAAGGCGCATTGCGGTGGATCAAATTGTCGGGTACCACAAATTCTATCTGCACTTGTTGGCCTGCGGCCAAAGCACTGATGT
>JAAFHQ010000312.1 GCA_013298445.1 Chitinophagales bacterium
GCACCACTGCTGGAATCGCGCAAGGTCCAGATCGTTTTCTCCGGCAAAGCCCACCCGCTGGATGATACGGGCAAAGGCATTGTGGCCAACCTGGTGAAAATGGCGCGCCAATACCCTAAAGCGGTCATCTTCCTCGAAAACTACGACATGGCCATCGGGCGTATGCTCACGCGTGGCTCGGACATCTGGTTGAACAACCCCCGCCGTCCGCTCGAAGCGAGTGGTACATCCGGGATGAAGGCAGCCATGAACGGGGTACTGAACTTCTCCATCCTGGATGGCTGGTGGCCCGAAGCTTGCGAGCACGGCGTGAACGGCTGGCAGTTTGGTGATGCTTACGAAAACGAAGAGGACGTTGAGGCTCACGATGCACATGACCTGAAAGCACTCTACGATGTACTCCTGAAGGAAGTGATCCCAACTTACTACGACAACCGCAAAAAATGGGTCGCCATGATGAAGGCGAGTATCTTGAGTACAAAGGACCAGTTTGCGGTGAAACGGATGTTGGAGGAGTATTATGAGTTGTTGTATAAGGCGTAAGTTGATAAATTTTTTGTTTTAATGTTTTTGAATATTGTCGTTTTTGCAATAACTTTAGCGCATTGCCACTCATTAATGTTGTGGCAATGCGCAATCTATCATGGAGTTAAACCAAATAGCAATATACCGCATGACCCATATTGAGAACATTCCACATGTTCTGAAACATGGTATCACACATAAGAATTCCCCTAACAAGAATGAAAAATTTGTAACCATTGGGGATGTTAGTCTGATTGATGTAAGAGCAACTAAAAGTGTCCAGGTTGATAATGGAGATTTTCAAAACATCAACGCTCCGAGCATAATTTTAGGTGATTTTATTCCATTTTATTTTGGGACAAGAATGCCCATGCTGTATGTGATGCAAAATGGTGGCAATTTCGTTAAAAGGGCAACACCCGCCCAAGATATTGTATACTTGAAATGTTTACTTGTTGATGTAATTAAAAGCTGTAAAACTTATTTTTTTTCAGATGTCCATGCTACAGATAAGTATGTGACGTTTTATGATAAAAGTAAATTGGCAGAACTGCCAAATCTAATCGATTGGGATGCTGTAAAATCTTCATATTGGGGTAGAGAAGAAAACTTGAACATCAAAAGAAAAAAACAAGCAGAATTTCTCGTTTCTGATGATGTCCCGGCTAATTGTATAACTGCATTTGGGTGCTACAATGAACCAGCTAAACAAAAATTAGTAGCTTTCGGAATTGAAGCATCAAAAATCAAGCTTATCCCGGAAGCTTACTTCTAAAACTCACTGCCATGATCAAGTATATAACTGGAGATATCTTGGAAAGTAAGGCCCAAGCCCTGGTCAATACTGTAAATACAGTGGGAGTTATGGGCAAAGGTATAGCCTTGCAGTTCAAGAAAGCATTTCCTCATAATTTCAAGGCCTATACAGAAGCATGTAAGAAGGGAGAAATTACAATTGGCAAGTCTCTAGTTATCAAAGATATTAGCCTAAATACAGGCGAAAAGATTATCATCAATTTTCCAACCAAAAAGGACTGGCGAAAGCCATCAGAATATGCCTTTATTGCCGATGGTCTGGATGATTTGGTTCGTGTACTGAAAGATTATCAAATTCGCAGTATTGCAATTCCTCCTTTGGGTGCAGGCAATGGTGGCCTAGAATGGGAAAAGGTAAAAAAAATGATCGACCAAAAGCTGGCTAATCTTGATGTCGAAATACTCGTTTACGAACCAAACGCCCAAATTAAAGAGCATCTAAAAAAAGAAAGAGTAAAACTGACGGATGCAAGAGCTTTACTCCTTTACATGCTCTATGATTTAGTGCAGAATGGTGAATATGTTTCAGAATTTTCAAGTGAAAAGGTGTGTTATTTTTTGCAAAGGTTTGGTGGTGAGGGATATTTCAAACTCAAATTTGAGCCAAATTTTTACGGCCCTTATTCTGGTAAAGTACGGTTTGTCCTGAATGCCTTGAATGGGAGCTATATAATGGGTTATAGTGACATGAATAAAAAACCATTTGAACCATTGATGGTAGTTGCAGATGGATATGATACAGTGAAAAAACATGTTGAAAACAATCCAGAACTTTATATCATTGCGCAAAGAACTAAAGCCTTTTTAAGTGGATTTTATTCTGATTTTGCACTTGAATTATTGTCCAGTATTGATTACATCATGAATCAATTCAATGCTCTAGATAAACAAGACGTCTCCAAAAAATTGCAAGAATGGAGCAATCGGAAACAGAGTATGTTTTCCAATCCAAAATATCTTGATATTTCTATAGCGCATATTCAAAAAGCAATGTTTGTTGGGCAATCGTAAAAATCAATTGTAAACTTCCTTCAAATCACTTATTGAATACAAATCTTCTTCCTGGTTCAAGAAGTCAAAGGTTGGACCTTCTGATGCCAATTACTGAATGCCCTGAGTGAGCAGTTGTTTCTCATAGCGTTGGATGATAAAGTCCACAAAGTCAGCTATTTCTTCTGCCGTATTCAAGGGAAGCTGGTTGAAGGCATGAGTGGTTCGTTCAATAATGGCCTGTTTAGTCATGGTTCAAAAATTGTCTTCGAAGTTAAGCAAAACTCACAATTTTGGGCGTTCGAGTTGATCGATTTTCTGCTTCCATTTCCTGATCGGAATGCTTCGTTGTTCCTTGTTTATTCTTCCTCCTTATCAAGAAACTTTTCAATCATCGGAACCACCAGGTCGCTGGTTTTAAAGCCTGGTTTTATGGTAGTAATTTCTCCCATGTAATCCCCGTGTCCACCTGGAATGATAGCCAATTGGGAATTGACAATTTGTCGCTGCAGTTCTATGGCGTGTTCGGGGGTAACAACGTCTTTGTCGCCTATAATGATAAGGGTTGGGGCTTTAATCGATTTGATTTGCTCGCCTGGAATGTCTTTGAAATTGACCATTCTCTTTGCATCTCTGTCGTGCATGACTTGTAAGGCATTTGGATCAGCCGCCACCTGTTGGTATGCCGTTTTCAGTTGTTCTGGCATATTTTCCAATTTGGCTTGTTCCATAAAGCCCCAAAACCATTCAGGAGCTCCGTTTCGTTTGGCAAGAGCTGAACCTAAAATCATTTTATCAACCATTTCAGGATGTCGAATCGCTATTTGTAAAGTAGTTGTGCCTCCATTGCTAAACCCGAAAAAGTCAGCTTGGTCAATGTTTAGGTTTTTTAGCAGAACAGCAACATCATCTGCATCCTGTTCAAAGGTAAGATCAGCGTTTCGGTCATTGGTCCGACCGTGGGCTTGTAATTCGACAGCAATTACTTTTCTGTTTTGGGCAAGCAAGGGTATGATTTTTTCAAAACTTGTCTGGATAGTTGAACCACCACCATGGATTAATACAATTGGTTTGCCTTGTCCATAAATTTCGTAATACATTTTCAGTCCATTCACGTCTGAATATCCACTTTTAAAAGTCAAACTGTCTTTGATTTCTATTTCCATTTTCTACATTTTTTATGCTGCAAAGTTCAAATTAAAAAGCCATCGGTACGAGCGCTAAGGCTCTTTTTTTTCCACAATTTTCAGCACCACAAACCTCGGAAAATAAATCTCCTGGTTTTCGATCAGCTCTCCAAAATCAAAACTATTGACATTGTAGGTAACCTGCAATCCAGCGCCGTGGAGCTCGGGATGGGCTTTGGCGGAGTACATGAAGGGCTTTTTAACCCCCAGGTATTCAGGAGCAAAAAATAGATAAGGCTCGGTCCATTTTCCGTACAAATGATCAGCCATTCTGATCCCCAATTTTGCTTCTCCAAAGCCGAATGACTGGATTTGTAGGTATTTTTTCAAGACAGGATCATAATGAACTGAATATTCGGTGCCGCCAATGAATAGGGGTTCAGGAATCGGTTTTTCGGTTTTTCGGGCGCTCCATTTTCCGGCGATCCACCATTCCGGCTTGTTTATTTTGCCCTGGTATACTTGTTTTATTTTCCAGCGCAAAAGGTATACTTCATGAGTCGCAGGCTCAACCGCACCGTAGGCATAAAGGTACTTTTCGTCTTTGAGCACTGCCGCTGAGCCAGCTATGGTTCCAAAGGTTTCCGGGCCTTCCAGGTATTGCATTTTCAAGGTAGAAGGCTCTTCATGCGGGTTGGCAATCAAGACAGCGCTCCATCCAAAAACCTCAAAGCCGAGCCCGGATGGTACTTCATGTACTTTCATTAAAAAAACCAGCAACTTATCCTTGATCATGGTGCCGTGCCCGGTCCAGAACCAGAAATTGCCGGCGGTGTGGAAAAATGCTTCAGGTTCTTTTTTCGACTTGTCCCAGTAAAATTTCAAGGGAGCAGTGCGCAAATCAAAGCCATCCTGAATGGCAATGCTGTTGCGGATGATTTTTGATTTTTTCCTCGATCCAGCTGAGTCGCTGATGAAGCTATCGCTAAACAACCACAATACCTTCCCGTTTCCAAGGTCAATCGAAGCAGCGCCGTCGGCACCACGCCAGACAGGATCATGGGTGAAATACTCGTCTGCGGTTTTAGACCATTCAACTTTGATGCTATACTTGGCCGTATCGAATGGCTGAGCGCTGCAAATACAGGTAAGCAGCATAAAAAGGACTATGGGGAAGTATATTTTCATGGTCCTGAATGTTTTATTCCATGCTACTGGACACTTTTGTATTTCAGAAGCGAAGGACCTGAATTGCCTCCGAGCAAAATGTCCAGTAGCATGGTTTCATTCAATCGTCTAGTCCCTTACCATCGAGTATTTGCGCCTTACATTTTTCAATTCTCGCTTCTCGGGTCTTGGCTTGTTTGGGTGCAGAAAAATGCAACAAGTATGCTCTTTGCCGTCCGGGAGTCAGTGCTTCAAAAGCGGTTTTCAGGGCAGGGGTTTCAGTTAATTTGTGTTGAAATTCCTCGGGCATGGCGAATTCGGTAGTCTTTTTTAACTCCACTTTCAAGCCCGCTTTTTCCACTTCAATCGCTTCATAAATATAGGCTTTTAAAATGGCTTCCATGGCCACAATCTGCTGAACACCGGTGAAGCGAATCTGGCGCGCCGACTGGACATTCTCCGTTTGTTGGACCAAAATGCCCTCGGCATCATGCAACAAGGCTCCTTTGAAAAACAAAAACGCACAGTATTCTTTAAACACATGGATTAAAACGATGTTGCTTTTTTGAAAGGTGTAGCAGGGAACACCCCATTTCAATTCTTCGCTGAGCATACAGTCAAGCACAATCGTTCTCAATTGCTCAATTTCTGCCTGCCACTTATTGCCTTTGTTGAAGTAAAAATCGACCTTAGGATTCATACTTTTGATTTATAGATTAACAGAAACAAGCTTCCTGCTTGCAGGCCGGAAATACCAGGATACCAGCGTCAGGACGAGCAACAATACTGGCCCAAAATATTCAGCAGCGCCATCGCTCACGGCCAGGTGAGAAAACACTGCGCCCGACATGACAAAAAAGAAGCCAGCATAGGCCCATTCCTTGAGCAAAGGAAATTTAGGCATCAGTACGGCCACGACACCCAAAAATTTCCAAACCCCCAGCATGGTCAGCAAATAGGCCGGATAGCCCAAACGGATAAACAGGGCTACTTCCTCCTTCATATGAATCACCTGTACGATCCCGGTGGATACCATTCCTAAGGCAAGCCAAATGGTAGCAATCCAATAGATGATTTTATTTCTTTTGGTCATGATGGTAGGTTATTTTAGTTTGTCGAAGATGTCTTGTAGGCGGTTGTGGGCCATGTTGAGGCCTTGTGCAAAGGGAAGCTGGAGCATTTGATCCCGGAGTGCAACGGATTTATACACGATTTGTATGGTCAATTTACTGCTGTCGGCAGTCAATTCTTCAAAGCTCAGGAACTCAAGCTGGACGGCAAATGGGCTATTCTCCATTTCAAAAGTCCGGGTGATTTTTTGATTTGGAACAAACTCGTGGATGACCCCATTAAACCCGTGTTTGTTTCCCTTGGGGTCTGTGGTTTCAAATTGGTAACCGCCGTGCTTTTTGTTTTCGAGTTTTAGCACTTTTGTACCCATCCATTGCTCCACGATTTCGGGCTCTACATAGGCTTTGAACAGCAATTCCAGCGGCAGTTCAAATTCCCTGGTGATCAGGATTTCCTGCTTGCCGTCCTCGGCGTTGATTTTGGTTTTTCGTTCCATCTTAGTCTTTGGGTTTGTAGTTTTTCATAATGGCTTCCAGTTTATTGAAGCGATCATCCCACATTTCGCGGAAGGGTTCAATGAAGTCGGCTACTTCCTTCATTTTTTTTGCATTGATGTGGTAGTGAATTTCCCTGCCGTTTTGCTCTTGTTTCAGCAATTCACACTCGGTGAGGATTTGTAAGTGTTTGGAGACGGTGGGTCTGGCGGTGTCAAAGTTTGAGGCGATTGCTCCCGCGGTCATGGTTTGAGCGGCGAGCAAAAGCAGGATAGCCCTTCGGGTTGGGTCGGCGATGGCTTGAAATACGTCACGTCTTAATTCCATTGCGTAGTCATTTGGCTACAAATATAAATGTAGTTACTTGACTACGCAATTTTTTCTTGATTTTTTTCTAATTGCTTATTTTTCTTTTCAAGATAAGTGAACTTACAAAAGCCACCACCAGCCCCACTGGCAATACTTCCGAATAAGTAATCAAAATCATGAACAGCGGATTTTTGTACATCTCTTTAAAATCTGCCATCTCCTTGGTTTTGGCAGGCAAATCAGCGGCGGGGACATTTTTCAAAACATGGGCAATGTACTTGTCCAAAAAATCGGGTACAAAGAGGTGGTAATAAAAAAGCCAGGCTACCACGTACATGGTCGCGCCAATTAAGGCAATCAGGGCACCGGTTTTAAAGGCATTACCCAGGGAAATTACACCATTCAATTGTTTGTCGCGGTAGTTGCGGATTCCGAAGAAGGTCAGGGAGAACACCACGACCATACCGGCATATCCAATGACCTCGTTGCCTGCGAAGTCAGGGTTGTTGCGCACCATATTGACGGTGTAAATCATGTTTGCGCAGAGGACGATGCCAAGCACGAGTCCAAAAATGAGCACAGTTTTTTTC
>JAAFHQ010000313.1 GCA_013298445.1 Chitinophagales bacterium
TGATTACTGGCCAAATCCACTATGCTCAAAATGTGGACTGGGGCTTCCGGCCCGGGGCGATCGTGAACCTGCAAATTCCCGATCAAGCCAACATGAAAACCTTGCAAACGCAGTTGTTGCAAATTGCCGGGGTAAAAAATGTGTCCCTTTGTTACCAGGCACCCGCGGCCAGTTCCAACAACCAAACCGGAATCGTTTACAACAACCGCCCCAAACCCGAGCAATGGGTGGTCAACGACAAACCCATCGATACCCATTACCTCGAAACCTTCGACCTGAAATTGGCGGCTGGCCGCAACCTGCAAGCCAGCGATACCGTACGCGAATTTTTGGTCAATGAAACCTTTGTCAAAAAACTCAACCTGGCCTCGGCCGAGGAAATTTTGAACAAAACGATCCAGGTAGGCGAGTTCAAAGCGCCTGTGGTCGGGGTGGTGCGCGATTTTCACAACTGGTCACTAGAGCAGGAAATTTCGGCAATTGCCTTTAGTACTTTTGCTCGTGGTTACTCTACTTGTGCGGTGCAACTCAGCCCGGGCAATCCTTCCCCAACCCTGGCGAAAATTCAAAAGACCTGGGAAAGTTTGTACCCGGATCACTACTACGAGCAAAGCTTCATGGATGAACAGCTAGGCGAATTCCTGGAAACAGAAACCATGCTCTTGCGCCTGATCCGAATTTTTGCCGGGATTGCCATCTTGATTGGTTGTCTGGGCTTGTATGGCTTGGCTGCATTTATGGTCACCCAAAAACGCAAGGAAGTAGGCATTCGCAAAACGCTGGGGGCTAGCATTGCGGGCATATTGTGGTTGTTTGGCAAAGAATACTTGCGCTTGATCGTGATCGCATTTGTGGTGGCGGCTCCAGTAGCCTGGTGGGCCATGAATGCCTGGTTGCAGGATTACGTGTACCGTATCAGTATTGGGGCAGGTGTGTTTGTGTTGTCGATTTTGACAACATTTGGGATCGCGGCGCTGACGGTGGGTTTTCAGAGTGTGAAGGCGGCGTTGGCAAATCCGGTGAAGTCGCTGCGGAGTGAGTGAGGATACTCCGCTTTTAAGCTTGCTTAGACGAACAATCCTGTTCTACAAAGCGTACACCGTTGTTCATAGTCGAACAGTGTTGATTCTGTAATTCGTTTTCAAAAAACTGAAAAACAATAACTTATACACTTGGCATGAAAATTGGCGAAGGACTTTATACCTAAATCATCCAAGCCATGTGGAAAAATTACCTCAAAATTGCCATCCGCAACCTTGTCAACAATAAGGTCTACTCCAGTATCAATATTGGCGGCCTCGCCTTGGGCTTGGCGTGTTGCATCACGATTGGTTTGTTTGTGTGGGATGAGTTGAGTTATGACCGATTTCACCACCGTGGCAAGGACATTTTCAGGGTAGTGGAAAAACAAAACCAGGCGGGCGTGGAATATGATATAGCCGTGACGCCCGGGCCACTAGCCCCTGCGCTCAAAGCGGATTTTGCCGAAATCATGCAAACCTGTCGGCTGCGCTGGCGGGGCACCCGGCGGTATAAGATTGGCGAAAAAGTGGTGGATAGTGGCAATTCCTATTTTACGGACCCCTCCTTTTTTTCCCTATTCGACTTCAAGTTGATCCAAGGAGATCGAAAAAGTGTCTTGCAAAACCCTGAAGATCTGGTCATCAGCGCAAGGGTAGCTGAAAAAATGTTTGGCAAAAACTGGCGGCAGAAAAAAAACCTGCTCGGACAAGCCGTTCACTTCAACGAGGACCGGGTGCTGAAACTGGTAGGCATTGCCGAAAACGCCCCGGAGCATTCGCACATCCAGTTTGAGGTGCTGATGTCGATGAAATACCCAGAAACTTTGCCCCAATCCTATCATTGGGACAACAATGATTACCATACTTATGTGTTGCTCAACAAGGCCGCCAATGGTACTGCCTTGGAAGCAAAACTGCACAATTATTACCAGAAATACGTCCCAAAGTCCAAAACCCAGTTTTTCCTCCAGCCTTTCCACGACATCTATTTGAGGTCTTCCCATTTTGCCTTTGATACAGAGTGGAGCAAGATCAGCAATGTGCGCTACATCCGCATTTTTTCGGCGGTAGGTTTGATTATTTTACTGATCGCTATTTTCAACTTCATCAATTTGTCCACGGCACGGGCCATCAAACGTGCAGCTGAAGTGGGGGTACGCAAAGCGATTGGTGCCCAGCGCCACCAATTGTTGGGTCAGTTTTTGAGCGAATCGATCCTGATGACGGTATTGGCCATTGCTTTATCGGTGCTTGTGCTGGGTTTGTTTTTGCCTTTGTTAAATGTCATTGCGGCAAAATCCATCGTGATTCCTTTTTCCAATGCTCTTTTTGTAGGTGCTATTGTGGGACTGGCTTTGCTCGTGGGCTTGGTGGCGGGTATTTTTCCGGCCATGTACTTGTCCAGTTTTCAGCCGATCAAAACCTTAAAAGGAGCTTTCAATGGGAATTCCGGGCAAATCTTACGCCGCTCCTTGGTAGTGACGCAGTTCTTTTTTTCGGTGGTCTTGATCATCAGCACGATTGTCATTTACCAGCAACTGACTTTTTTGCAAAACAAGAACCTGGGTTTTGACCAATCGCAGTTAATTTCTGTAAAAATGATGTTCAGTCTGCGCGAAAACCCCAGCCCCATGAAGCAGGACTTGCAAAACCTCAGCAGTATCGTCAACGTAGCCTCGGCCTCCAATAACCTCATCGAGGTAGCCAATGGTACCCACTCTATCAAATGGGAAGGGAAAGCCGATGGGGATGAATTTTTGATAGGGTTAGCCAATGTGGACATGAATTATCTGCCTACTACGGGTATGAAATTGCTGGCAGGCCGCAATTTTGACCCTAAAATCACCACCGATACTTCCTCCGCCTACATCATCAATGCCTGCGCCGCCAAACGTATGGGATGGACGCCTGAAGAAGCCATTGGCAAAAATTTCACCCTTTGGGAGGTGCCTGGTAAGGTAATTGGCGTGGTGCAAGACTTCCATTTTCAAAAGCTCACCGCAGTGATTGAACCTTTTGTATTGTACACCTGGCCTAAGGAAAGTTATTCCACCTTGCTCGTCAAAACCCGCCCTGGTCAAAATCAAGCAGCCATCAGCGCCATTGAACAAACGTACAAGCAATACGAAAAACAGGCTGAGGTGGAGTACGAATTTGTGGATGAAGCGCTGCAAAACCAATATCTGGCGGAGCAACGCACGGGTACGGTCATCCTTTATTTTTCCGTCCTGGCCATTTTTGTGTCTTGTCTGGGCCTGTTTGGCTTAGCTACTTTCACGGCCGAGCAACGTACCAAAGAAATCGGGATCAGAAAAGTGCTGGGTGCCAGCATTGCAGGCATTACGGCCTTGTTGTCTTCAGACTTTTTGAAATTGGTCCTCATTGCCATTGTACTGGCTGCTCCAGCGGCATATTATGGAATGAAACTTTGGTTACAGGATTTTGCATACCGCATTGAATTGCAGTGGTGGGTGTTTGTATTGGCGGGGGTATTGGCACTGCTCATTGCTTTTTTGACAGTGGGTTGGCAAAGTGTAAAAGCTGCGTTGGCAAACCCGGTGAAGTCGCTAAAATCGGAATGAGTCACTCATTGTTAGTCAAGAAGCGATTTTTCAATCGGTACTTTCCAGTTGAAAAATCGCTTCCACACTTGTTCCAAAGACATTAGCCATCTTGAGCGCAAGCAGAGTGGAGGGAATGAATTTTCCCGTTTCAATGGAATTCACGGTTTGCCGCGACACCCCGATTTTTTCAGCCAAATCGGCTTGGGTCCAGTCCTTTTTTGCTCGTTCTACCTTGATCGTGTTTTTCATGTCAATTGTATTTGCGCTTCGCAATGAAGAGGCCAATAAAATAAAAAATGGCCAGATAAGCCACCAAATGTCGGTAACTCCAGTCTTCTTTTTTGAGCACAATTACCAGATCAAGTAAGCCCAGCGTCATCATGAGTAGAAGACACAAAGCAAAGGCAATTACAGCTGCTTCCAGGTAAATTCTAATGGCCAATTCATCCATGCTGGCTACTTCTTGCGAAAATTTTACGATGAATAACGCAAAGGTAGCTATAGGCAAAAGGGCCAGAAAAAGCCCCAGTGCAGGTGGTAGCGACGTTTTTTTGAGCAACAGCAAACAGATGATGTAGGTCAGTGCCCACAAAATGGCATAAGGCACATTGGAGTTTTTAGAAACTTGTTTTGACTTGCTCATCGTGTTGTCTTTTTTGAAGGTCAGGAAAAAAGATTAAGACTGTACAAAGTTAAGTTTATTTTTCTAAAAGTCAAACAAACTTTACATTTAGTCTTGAGAAGTTATTTTTTTACTCATACATTATTGGTGTTTGCCTGTAGCCTTTCGTGGGCTACAGGTTTTATATTTCTGCTTACTTTGACTCATGTTTCACTTCTTAACCAAAGTCAATGAACTAAACTTTCACTCCCCCGTCCTTTGCACCATCAATTCAATTAAAACTCGACTACAATGAAGCGAATCGGTGCAACGACAATCTTCCTTTTTCTTTTTACTGCCGTTTTATTCAGCCAAAACCTGACCCAAACCGTCCGAGGTACCATCCTCGACGAAGACAGTAAAATGCCACTCATTGGGGCACAAGTGATCATCTTGGGCAGTGATCCCTTGCTGGGGACAGCCAGCGATGCCGAGGGCAATTTCAGGCTGGACAAGGTCGCAATTGGCCGGATCAGCCTACAAGTTTCTTATCTGGGCTACAAAAACGCGATCATCCCCAACATCGTGGTCAATTCAGGCAAAGAAACCCTGCTCAACCTCACGATGCAGGAATCGGCCATCAAGATGCAAGAAGTGGTCATTACCGAGGACAAAAACAAAGGCACCGCCCTCAACGACATGGCGATGATCAGCGCCCGTTCCATCTCGCCAGAACAAACCAACCGTTACGCCGGCGGCTTCAACGACCCCTCGCGCATCCTCTCCAATTTTGCGGGCATCACCAGCACCCAGGATGGCAGCAACGACATCATCGTGCGCGGCAACTCCCCCAAATACGTACAATGGCGGCTGGAAGGCATCCAGATCAGCAATCCCAACCATTTTGCCGATCAAAGTTCCGTAGGCGGCTCGGTCAGCACCCTCAACAACAATATCCTGGCCACTTCCGATTTTCATACTGGTGCCTTCTCTGCCGAATTTGGCGATGTATTGTCCGGTGTGTACGATGTAAAGCTCCGGGCGGGCAACAATGAAAAATTTGAATCGGTGTTTGGTTTTGGCCTGCTTGGCACCGACCTGACCCTGGAAGGCCCTTTCAAAAAAGGCTACGGCGGCTCTTACCTCATCAACTACCGCTACTCCACCGTTTCACTGATCCAGGACATTGGGCTTGTGGATAACATCAATGGGGCCCTGAATTTTCAAGATGCCGCCTTCAAAGTAGTGTTGCCGACCAAAAAACTGGGTGTATTCTCCATATTTGGTCTAGGCGGCACCAGCAGTTTTTTATTCGAAGACGTCACTCCAGCCATTTGGGAAACGCCGGGCAGCAATGGCATGCGCCGTGAAATCCGCGAAGACTACCAAAAACGCAGCCATTTGCTCAACCTCGGCCTCAACCATACCCTGAATCTCAGCTCGCGCAGTTACCTCAAAACCAGCCTGGCCTATTCCAACGACGGGATCAACGACGATGTGTTCGAGTCCCAACTCATCAAAATTTACGGCCCCAATGGCGAGTATTTGCGGGATTCTGCCCAAAATCGCAATTTGAACTTCAGCGGCCGTTTGTCAAAACCCACCTACCGGGCTGAACTCACTTTTCACCACAAGTTCAACGCCAAAAACAAAATCCAGATCGGCAGCAAATACAGTCTGTTTGCTTATGAATTCGAGCAAAGTCAAATCATCGAGGGCGGTTCTACCCGCTTTAACCTGATCGATTTTAATGAAAATGTAGCTACCCTGCGCAACTTCGTCAACTGGAAACACCTGCTCAACAACGATTTGAGCATCGTAGCAGGAGTACACAACCTGAATGTGCTGCTGAATAAAAAAAGCACCCTGGAGCCCCGCCTGGCCCTGAACTGGCAACTCAGCCCCGGTAGCGCCATTCACGCGGGTTATGGCCTGCACAGCACCATGGAAAGCATCCACAATTATTTCGCCCGGGTCAGACAACCCAATGGCAGCATTGCGGAAGTAAACCGCGATCTGGACTTGCTCAAAGCCCATCATTTTGTACTGGGGTACGAAAAACGTTTTGGTCAACACCTCATGGCCAAAGTTGAGTTGTACTACCAAGACCTCTTCAACCTACCCGTCGAAAATCTGGATACGAGCTACTACGCCACCATCAATGAAGGCTTGGAGTTCCGCTACGTGGATTTAGTCAACAAGGGTACGGGCAAAAACTATGGCATCGAAATCACGCTGGAGCGTTTTTTCCACCGCAACTACTATTTTTTGTTCAATACTTCTTTGTACCAATCCAAATACCGCTCGCTGGAAGGGGTAGAGCGCAACACACCTTACAATGGCAACTACCTGGTCAATGTCCTTTTTGGCAAAGAGATTCCCAAACTGGGCCCCAAACAGAACCGCACCCTCGGACTCAACGCAAAGGTGTTTTTCGGCGGTGGCCGCAAGATCATTCCGCTGTTGCGCAACAACAATGGCCAATTGGCAGTTGACCCTGGCGCCAACCGCTTCTGGGATTACAGCAAAGCTTATGAACGCAGCCTGGGCGATACCTACCAGGTGATTCTGTCCGCGAGTTACAAATGGAACCTACTTCATGCCACCCACGAACTTTTCCTCAACCTCGACAACGTGACCAACAGCAAAGGAAAAATTTCAGAATTCTACGACGAAAGCAAACCTAATTCCATCGGATACCTCACCCAATTCGGTATCTTTCCGAACCTGATGTACCGGGTATATTTTTAAAAAAGTTGAGGGAAGTTGAGCAACATGAGTCATCCCGAATTTTTGAAAAGTCAAAATCGGGCATAAACCTAATCGCGGAGCGATTGAATTTATCATAGCCCCGGTCGTCCGGGGTTATTAGTTGGGCCAAATTGGCGGCAACCAC
>JAAFHQ010000315.1 GCA_013298445.1 Chitinophagales bacterium
TATCAGCGAGTGGCTACGAACAATTGGGCGTTACATTGGCCAAGGGCTTGATCCACTTTGGCAATCATTGCGCAGTGTGTTCATTTGGCCAATCACCTGGAAAGTTGCACTAGGCTACCTCACGGTTGGATTTGCGGGCATCGGCCTGGGTCTGGCCGTCCTCATCACCTTTGTAGCGGGTGGTTTTTTTGGCTACATTCCCCCCAAATCAGAATTGCGCCTGGTGCGCAACAGCACCGCTTCGGAAGTGTATTCCCGTGATGAGGTGTTGATTGGGCGTTATTTCCTAACCAACCGGGTCAATGCCGAGTTGGATGAAATATCGGAAACCCTGGCCAATGCACTCATTGCTACCGAAGATGCCCGCTTTATGAAACACAGTGGCATCGACTTGCGGGCTTTGTTTCGGGTATTGTTCCGTTCCTTGATCCTCAATGAAGAATCTTCGGGTGGTGGTAGTACTTTGAGTCAACAATTGGCCAAAAACCTTTACCCACGGCGCACTTACCGCATCGCGACCATGCTCCTCAACAAAATCCGGGAGATGATCATCGCCCGCCGGATGGAGGATGTGTATACCAAAAAAGAGTTACTGGGCATGTACCTCAATACGGTGCCCTTCAGCGAAAACGTGTATGGCATTAAGGTTGCCGCTCAACGTTTTTTCAATAAATCACCTAAGGATCTCAAAATTGAGGAAGCTGCCATTCTGGTGGGCATGCTCAAGGCGACTACTTCGTACAACCCACGTACCAATACAGAAAAAGCCAAAGAGCGCCGCAATCTGGTCTTGGAGCGCATGCACAAGTACAAGTACCTGAATGATTCAGAACTGGACTCTCTTTCTAACTTGGACATCAATCTGGAATACGACTCCTTGGATGTCCAAAATGAAGGGCTCGCCACCTATTTCCGCGAATTCATCCGTTTGGAAATGGAAGGGGTATTGAAGAATTTCAAAAAAGCCAACGGCCAGCCCTACAATCACTACACCGACGGGTTGAAGATTTATACCACGATCGATGCACGTTTGCAAAAACATGCCGAAGATGCGGTTAACGAACAATTGCCCAAAATTCAGCGTCGCTTCAACGGTGAATGGAGCAACCAGGATCCTTGGGAGGAGCCCGAGAATTTCCGTAAAATCCTGGAAGCGAATCCTATTTACCAGAGCTGGAAAGCCAAAGGTTATTCACATCAGGGCATTGTAAACCGGATGAGTGAAAAATACCAGATGGAGCTGTTTGATTGGAAAAATGGTTCGATTCGGCGGGAGATGAGCCAACTCGACTCCATCAAATATTACTTGCACCAATTGAATACAGGCTTGATTGCTGCGGACCCTGAAACCGGAGCCATTCGGGCCTGGGTAGGTGGGTTCGACCATCAATTTGTACAATACGACCACGTCAAATCGCGCCGCCAGGTTGGTTCAACCTTTAAGCCCATCCTGTATGCTCAAGCGGTGGAAAGCGGGATGGACCCTTGTAAGTACTTCCCTAACCAGCCCAAAATATACCCTGAGTACGAGAACTGGCAGCCCAAAAACTCCGACAACAGTTACGGCGGGGGTTACTCTCTGGAAGGCGCCCTGACCAAATCGGTCAACACAGTCTCGGTGCAAATCATCATGGAAACGGGCATCAACCCTGTGCGCAAACTGGCTGCCGACCTGGGCATCAAAACCAAAGTACCTTATGCCCCTTCGATCGCTTTGGGGACATTAGAAACCTCCCTGATGGAAATGGTACAGGCCTATTCGGCTTTTGTCAACCGTGGCATCAAGCGCCCTTTTTATTTCATCGAACGAATTGAAACCGCTGATGGCGAATTGATCGCCCAATTTGGTCCCAATAAAAATGTAGAGCCCGAAAAACGGGTGCTTTCTGAACGCACCTCCGACATCATGCTCAAAATGATGCGCTCAGTCACCTCAGGAGGTACAGCCTCCAGTGTACGCTGGAAGTTTGGCATCAACAGCGATTTTGCCGGAAAAACCGGAACAACCCAAAACCAGTCCGATGGCTGGTTCATCGGCCTTACCCAAAAATTGGTGGCTGGCGTATGGGTAGGCGGAGAAAGCCCCTTTATTCACTTCAAAAGTTTGGACTCGGGACAGGGTGCCGCTACTGCACTCCCCATCTGGGGTTCCTTTATGAAGCGGGTGTACGAAGATCCAAAATTCAGCTCCTGGAAGGATGAAAAAATGGCGGAATTGCCCGACTCGGTGAAGTATCGCATCAGTTGCGCCCATCGCATTTGGTATCCTTCGGATTCTCTTTTGCTGGATAGTTTGGCCCGTGTGAAGGCAGAACTGGAGCAACTCAAAGCGGACAGCATAGAGATTGAGTCGGATCAAACCCTTTCACCAGAAGAAAAAAAAGAACAGCGCCGCAAACGTAGGGAACAGAAGCAGCTGGAAAAAATGATCAAGAGGGAAGAAAAAGAAGGTGAAACCGGTGAAAATGGAGAAAACGACGACAACTAGTCTTCTTTGAAAAATACTTTATAAAAGTGGGTTTGAGGCACTACCTCAAACCCATTTTTATTACAAAGTCACTCAAAAAAGTGCCCTTAGGATCAAGTTGGTGCCGTATTTCTTTCCATTTTTCCGACATCGGATAATGCTCTTTGATAAAGTCTCTGCACCCGTAGATGTAATCGTTCACTTTTCCCCAATGCGGTACTCCATCGTGCTTATTAACGATGTATTCCTGGGTAAACTTCATGATTTCATGCCTTCCTTCCACATCCTCCAGGGTAGGAAAGTCTACAAACATTTTAGGCCCCGTAAAGCATGGGGATAAATAGGCCTTCGATTGTTGTACAAACCGAACCGGAATGTGGGAGGTTTGGTATAAGCCATGTTCATTGCAACAGTGGCGTAAGTGTTCACAAGCGCCATCAATGATGTCAACCAGTTTTTTGTAATCAACATCAAATGAAAACTCAGAACTGATGCCATGTTTGCGCAGCGCCACCCCACTTTGATAAAGCACCTTGTAGCTTTTTGCTACAAACAAGGGGTCACTGGTAAATTTTATGGCGTTGTTGATAGAAGCCGGAGCGCCACTGATTTTGCGGTTCAAAGAGCGAACCACCAACCAGGAGAACAACCCAAGGTTGCCCCCAATGCCGCCCAACCAGTTTCTGGTGCGCGCCATTAGACCACGTTCTGGTGGGCGTTCATTCCATTTGTATTTTTTTTGAACAACGAAAGCGCATAAGCGTGTTTTCTTGCGCCATTTTTTATAATACGTTTTGTAAGGATTTACCCGAAAAGAGACAAAGTCGTATTGCTCCTCCACCAATTTTTTGAAATAACCGTTCAACAATTGGGGTTTCAGTTCGGTATCCCAATCTACGTAAGTCCGGTTTTCTTTGATCCAATACCTGGGGCTCACTTCAAACACCAATTCGTAAATAAGTCCCATAGCACCGAGGCCAAGTACCACGCTGTAAAACAACTCATCATCTTGGACTAGCTCAATCTCTGGCTGATCATTCTTATGCGCTTCTTCAAATTTCGCCTTATCCGTGATCCCATTCGTTGGCTCGTATTGGGTGATTTTTCCACCAGTGCCAATGATGACAATGGACCTGACCATATCGGGAAAAGCAGGTTGATGAATCCCGGTTCCATGTGTGCCCGTGGATAAGGCCCCAGATACAGTTTGCCAATCAAAAGCCCCCATGTTGTCGAGGGCCAGGCCCATTTTATCCAGTGCCCGGTTCAGACATTTGATCCGAATACCTGCCTGAGCTTTTACAAAATGGCGCTCTTCGCCATCTTCTTTTGTGCGCAAACCTTCTGACGAGAGGGCTTCCTCGTATTTGCCGCAGGCATTCAGGCGAAACATTTCGACAAAATAATCACTCCGCGCAGGTTCTGCAACCTGGGAAAAGGAATGCCCTGCACCCACCGCCCTTACCCTGCGCCCCTTAGACTCCGCATCTTGAATGATGGCAATAATGTCCTCTTTTGAACCAGGCTTGAAAGTAACCTCCGGCTTGGCTTTTACATTACTGGTAGCATTGTGCCAGGCTTTATCGAAAAATGAGATATAACTTAAAGGATCTTTTAGTGTTTTCATGGCTAGGCGATGAAGTTTTTAATGTTTTGGCTTTCAGCTTGATAAGTCAGGTGGGCATACTCACTAATCGCACGAAGTAGTTTGTCCTCCCGAACATCAATGGCCAATTTTTTTTCTTTGCGGAGCGGCCCAGGCGCATTAGCTGCCTTGTAATTGACATTGATGCGCATGTACTGATCCTTGGCAAACACTTGATTGAGGTAGTACTGGGTCGCCACCATTTTGGTTTCGATGACCATCGGTGCCAGGTGATTCACCCAGCGTGCCATACCCCAGTTCCCCTTGCCAATTTCTTTGCTAGAGATGAATGATTTTTCATCAGTGCCACAACCCAAAGAAAGGATTTTCACATCGGCCAGATCAGCTCCCAATCCACCATTTTCTGGTTTGCCCAGGGCATAAAACAAGCCGACCAAAGCGGGGTCATTGGCATAATTCCCTCCTTCGACAAACCCGTTGTAAATAGGCAAATTCATGATCGCTGCCGAGGTTTTTAAAGCCACATCGACCAGCGGCTCTTCGGCATACTGAGCCTCGCGGTTGTTGTAAACCACCACCTTGAAGGCTTTCATTTGACCATCGGGTACCTTTGGGTTTAATTCCAGGGTAGGAAATAAAAACACTGGCGCTTTACCATTTTTCTCCAACAGCTTTGAATCGATTTGCCCCAATGTTTTTGTTTCAGCAAATTTTTCTTTCAGCAATGCCTTTAAGTTGGTATTGCGGTATTTGGGGGCAAAAATATTGAGCACATTCCATACGCCTCGAAACCAGGTTCTTGGCAAAATGTATTTAGCCCGGTGCTGGTATACATCGGCGATGTCTTTGGCATCCATGCCTGCGGCGAGTGCTGTTGCAATGATCCCGCCAGTAGCCGATCCTACAATGACATCGAATAACTCAGGGATTTTTTTCCCGGTCTCCTTTTCAAGGCAATCCAGCAAAGTGGCAGGAAAAAGGCCACGGGTTCCGCCCCCGTCGATCGACAATATTCTTATGGCTTTTGACATAACTTGGGTTTTAGGTGTCAATTAATGCTTTGAGGTTTGTTCAGTTTTTGTTGGATGAAATTCAACAATTCAGGATCCGTTTGGGCATGGGCCAAAATCCGGTTGCGGACCTCCTGGTTTCCATTGAGGGCTTCCCGGAAAAGCTCAAGGGTCCGATCGCTATAGTCCGCGTATTGGGCTTTTTTGAGGTATTCCGCTTTGTTTTCTTTTAAAACAGTGTTCAAATTGCTCCGTACCTGCCGCGCGTCAGCTTCGCTGCTGATCGCATTGCGCACCCGGTCGTATTCGGCCTGGTTGGAAATTTGGTCAATACCTTTGGTCAATACCACCGACAATTCCTTGTATTTCTGCAATTGACGCCGTTTCCAAAAAGCATAAACAACAATTAGAAAGATCACAACACCAAGGCCAATCAAACCATAGATCAACATGTTGATGGTTGAACGCAAATTCTTCATTTGTTGATCAGCCTTATCGTTGGCCTTGTTCAGGATGTCATCAATTTTAGTGGTAATGCTCACCAAAGCCCCTCCTTGTGCGATGCTATCCAGTGCTGTATTTAGCACAGAACCTAGTTGCGCCGCAGTTTTTGCCCCCAGCAATTCGTCGCGAAGCGCCGCTAAATCATTCCGCAGTTTTTGGCTGGCTGGGCTTAAGTCAAGGCTATTTAAGTCGTTTTCCAGACCGGAGATGACCGTAGAAAGCAGAGACCCCAATCGTCTCTGCAGGATGTTGAACTTGGCGGTATCACTTACTGTGCTGGTCAAAATTGAATCAAGAGCAAAAGCAATGCGTTTTTGCAAGGCGTTCAATCTGATGCCATCCAGTTCCTGATTGACCAAGGTGTCCAAACTTTGTAACAAACCCTTGAGGACTTGATCAGTTTTGAGGGCGTTGAGATCAATTCCTGAGATGAGGCCATTGCCTGCTGCCCGGGTCAGGTTCTTGATATTAGTGGTATCTATATTGCCCAGGGTTTTATTGAGTTCCTTGGACAAGGCACAAGCATTCAGGCCGAGTAAAATGAGGCCCAGGTATACCATGGACCGAAAAGAAGAATGAGCTCGGCTTTTTTGTTTTAGGTTCATTTTTGTAGAGGTTTAGTTTTAGTGAAAACAAAAATAGTTAGCAACGCGCTTGCTTCAATTCTTATACAATTCCTTTCACCCGCATCTCTGGGTGGTAATACAATGAAATCCAATCGTTTGAACAAGCATTGATCACGTGAATCAAAAAGGCGGCATAAAAGTTCCCGCTGTAATAGCTAATGAGCGAAAGAACGATGGAAAAAATAACCGCGCCAATCATCATGGATCGCCCCTGGTCAGCATGAGCGAGGGTGTACAAAACGACATTGATGGCAATTGCCCACCCCAAACCAAATTCAGCAATACAAGGGAAAAGCAAAAAGCCCCTGAAAAAAAACTCGTAAGCAAACAAATAAATGATCCAGCTCAGGGTGTTCAAAATCACCAAAGACCAGGTCCAGTGTTTGGCCCGAATTTTAGGGTTCTGCCAAAGATTCTCCTTTTGAGGCCCAATCCATAACATCAATGCAGGAAGTGCAATGGCTGCAATCAGAACCCACTTTTTGCCCACAGGGCCGAGTGTAAATCCAATGCCAACTTCGGCGGGGGAAAAATTCAGCCAATGCAGTGCAACCCAATAGCTGAGTGCGCCCAGGAACAAAAAGCCTGAAAGCCGATAAAAGAAATACTCCACAATCCGATTGAGGGGACGGCAAAAGTCCTTGTGGAAAAAGACCTGATGCAAGAGATGCCAGGCCAGATAAATGATAACCACGCTAGATAGCAGGTATATCGGGTTGGTGTTCATGTTACTGAGGTTTGTACAAAATTATGCATTTAACATTTATAATGCACTGAAAAATGTATAATACCTCGATTTTTTTTAATAACAACTAAAATGGGGATGGGAATGACGAGTTTTTT
>JAAFHQ010000316.1 GCA_013298445.1 Chitinophagales bacterium
ATGCATACTATTGGAAAACCCATGAACGTGAGCATCAATACAATGACGAAACCGCAAAAAATTGGCTGGGGCAGTGCGGCTGCCGTAGTTGTAGCCAATATGGTGGGAACGGGCGTGTTCACTAGCTTGGGTTTTCAGGTGGAAATCCTGCAAAATCGTTACGCGATTCTAGCCCTTTGGGCAGTGGGCGGTTTGAATGCCTTGTTGGGGGCATTTGCTTATGCAGAATTGGGCACCCATCTGCGGCGCTCCGGTGGTGAATATCATTACCTCAGCACCCTTTATCATCCCTTTTTAGGTTATCTTTCTGGTTGGATTTCGGTGACGGTGGGTTTTGGGGCCTCCATTGCGCTCACTGCAATGGCGATGGGTTTTTACATGACCCCATTTATCCATCAAAATCCTACCTTGATTGCTTTTGCTTCCATTCTGGTTTTGTCGCTGGTACATTCCTTCAACATTCGGCAAAGTAGTTTGATTCAAAATGGCTTGACCATCCTGAAGGTACTCCTGATCCTTTTGTTGATTGTAGCGGGTTGGTATTTGCCCCCAGCTGCTGAAGACTCCTGGCAATCCGTATCGGCAGAGCCCTGGAAATGGAGTTCTACCGCTTTTGCCGTAGCCCTGGTTTTTGTGAATTATTCCTACTCGGGCTGGAATGCCGCAGCCTATATTGTGGAGGAAATCCGCAATCCGGTTAAAAATTTACCGCGTGCTTTGATCGGTGGAGCAGCCGTCGTGAGTGTGTTGTATGTGTTGTTGCAACTCTCGTTCTTACGGCAGGTCCCCCTGGAGATTTTGATGCAAAAAGTAGAGGTTGGGCACTTGGCAGCTGAGTCAATGTTTGGACCACGCATTGGCAATTGGTTCAGCGTGATCATCGCCCTGCTCCTGGCTTCCAGCTTGAGTGCCATGGTGTGGGTAGGGCCGCGGATCACCAGCTCAATGGCGCAGGATCACGACAACTGGAAGTTTTTTCGGACTCAAAATAAAAACGGCATTCCGGTGCGGGCCATCTGGTTTCAGGCGATCATCAGCCTGGGTTTGATCATGACGGGCACTTTTGAGCAGTTGCTTTTGTACAGTGGTTTTATTTTGCAGTTGTTCAATACTTTGACCATTGCCGGGGTTTTTATTTTGCGCTACAAATATCCTCATTTGCAGGGCTACCGCAGTCCGGTTTTTCCCTGGTTGCAGTTGATTTTTTTGGCCATCAGCATCTGGATGCTGGTGTTTTTGCTGATCGACAAACCCTTGGAAAGTTTGCTGGGCGTGGCCAATTTAGCGGTGGGGGCCTTGACCTTTTTTTGGGGTAAAAAAATGAGCCAGTGGTTTTATCCCAAAGCGGCCGTGGAAGTCAAAAAGCAGGAAATTCGGCCTTAATCTTAATCGCTCAAGTGCAGTACCCCATTGTTGTACCGCCGCCAATCCAGCCACTCTTTTTCCTTACCTTTAAACGCCTTGTTGTAGAGCGGAATCATCTGCTTTAGTTTTTTCTGCCAGGCTTTGGATTGCATTTCGTTGGGGAAACACTTTTCCAACAACTCCAGCATGATGCCAACCGAGGTAGAAGCACCGGGTGAAGCGCCCAATAAGGCGGCGATACTGCCATCCGCAGCGTGGATGATTTCGGTGCCAAATTCGAGTACGCCCCCCTCCTCTTCATCTTTTTTGATGACTTGTACGCGCTGACCTGCGATGGCCAGTTCCCAGTCTTCTGAACGGACGGCGGGGAAGTACTCCCGCAGTGCATCTATCCTATCTTCGTGCGACAAGGTGGCTTGTTGAATCAGATACCCGGTCAACGACATGTTGTGCCAACCTGCGCTCAGCATCGGAATGATGTTGTCCAACTCGATAGACAAGGGCAGGTCAAAATAAGAGCCGTTTTTGAGGAATTTGGTGGAAAAACCCGCAAAAGGGCCAAACAACAGCGCTTTTTTCCCATCAATCAAACGGGTATCCAAGTGGGGCACCGACATGGGGGGAGCGCCCACCGAGGCTTTGCCGTACACTTTTACATTGTGTTGCTGGATCACGGCCTCATTGTTGCAAACCAACCATTGGCCGCTGACCGGGAAACCTCCATAACCCCGCCCTTCTTCAATGTCCGATTTTTCCAGGAGGGGCAAAGCGCCACCCCCTGCACCGATGAATACAAAATCGGCAGTGACTTTGATTTTTTCCTTGGTAAGCAAGTTTTTGACTTTCAATTTCCACTGGCCATCCTCCTGTTTTTTCAAGTTGCGCACTTCGTGCTTCAGGTGCATTTCGACATTGGGCAAACTGCATAGGTGTTTGAACAAGACCCGAGCCAGGTTGCCAAAATTGATGTCGGTACCGATGTCCATCTTGGTGGCTGCTACTTTTTCCTCCGGCTCGCGGCCATCCATGACGAGGGGCATCCAGGAGTTCAAGGTTTCTCGGTCTTCGCTGTATTCCATTCCTTTAAACAAAGGCTGGGCAAGCAGCGCCTCAAAACGGGCTTTCAAAAAAGCCACATTTTCTTCGCCCCATACAAAACTGATGTGGGGAATATTGTTGATGAAAGCTTCGGGATTGGCAAAGTATCCTGCTTTGACGAGATAGGCCCAAAAGGCTTTGGAGATTTCAAAAGAGCTGGCAATTTTGACCGCTTTTTTGATGTCGATGCTTCCTGATTCGGTTTCCGGGGTATAGTTGAGCTCACAAAAAGCGGAGTGGCCCGTACCCGCATTGTTCCAGGCGTCGGAACTTTCAGCGGCGATTTGATCCAGGCGTTCGTAGATGCTGATGTGAAATTGCGGATTGAGCTCTTTCAGCAGTACGCCTAGTGTAGCACTCATGATGCCTGCACCAATGAGTACAATGTGTTTGGGTTGATTTTCGGGTTGGGTCATTTTTTCTTTTTCGCAGCTTTCCCTGCTGCTTTATCCAAAGGAACATTTTCGTAAATGTCAGTCATAGCAATTGAAACACCCAGAGATTTTAGCTGAATTTGACCTTCCAATTCCGTGGAAATGATATCCCGCCAGAGATTGGATTCCTCCCGAAAGCGGGTTTCCACCCGAGCCTGGTTCTGTTCAATCAGCACATATTCCTGAAATGAATCCAGGGTTTTGTACTCCGTAAACTTATCCCCACGATCGTAATTACCCGTGCTTTTTGACAAAATCTCAACGATGAGAATCGGATTGAGCAATAAAACTTCGTTGTCATCCAAATAAAGTGGGGCTTCCGCCACAACCAGCGCATCTGGATACAAACCTATATTGAACTGTGGGAGATAAATTTTTTGATTGCTTCCAAAAACGATGTATTTCTTGTCCAGCGCTTTGATGCCTACTTTGATTGCCGTCAAAATGTTGGCAGCAATGATGTTGTGGGGGCCTTTTGCTATGGGGAGTTTGACGATTTGACCATTGTAATACGCATGCCGCTCCAAGGATTTCTCTTCCTTTTGCAAATACTCTTGCAAAGTGAATTGCCATTGAGGAGCCCGGGATTTTAAAACAGCCAGTGGGTTGGCGGAGATAGCAGGCATGGTAACATTTGTTTGCTACAAAAATAGGCGAATTGTAGTTTAAAAACAAACTGGCTCATTACATTTCCATGTACTGAGCCAGTGCTTATCATGATCGCTACATTGCCTATCATGGATAAAAACTTATTCCATTAGAAAAATCCTAGCTTGTTCTTGTTGTAAGAAATCAGCATGTTTTTGGTTTGGCGGTAGTGGCCGAGCATCATCTTATGGGTTTCGCGGCCAAAGCCTGATTTTTTGTAGCCGCCAAATGGTGCGTGCGCAGGATAAGCATGGTAGCAATTGACCCATACTCGGCCTGCTTCGATGGCACGAGGCACCGTGTACAACTCGTGGGCATCGCGCGTCCAGACCCCGGCACCGAGGCCATAAAGGGTGTCATTGGCAATGGCGACGGCTTCTTCGGTGGTTTTGAAAGTGGTCACACAGACTACCGGGCCAAAAATCTCTTCCTGAAACACCCGCATTTTGTTGTTGCCTTTCAGCACGGTTGGTTTGATGTAGTAGCCATTTTCCAGGCCGCTGTTTTGGCAATGCGCCTCTCCCCCAATCAACACTTCTGCACCTTCTTCTACACCAATGTTGATGTAGCTCAGGATTTTTTCGTACTGATCGTTGGAAGCCTGAGCGCCCAGCATGGTTTCGGGGTCAAGTGGGTGGCCAATTTTGATTTGATCGACCCGTTCGGTAACCCTTTCGATGAAGGCGTCAAAAATGGATTCGTGGACCAGAATACGTGAAGGGCAGGTACAAACCTCACCCTGGTTGAAGGCAAACAATACGGCCCCCTCAATGGCTTTGTCCAAAAACTCATCGTCGGCATCCATAACGCTGGGGAAGAAGATGTTGGGCGACTTGCCGCCAAGTTCCATGGTCACGGGAATGATGTTTTCGGCAGCGTATTGTAGGATCAATTTTCCGGTAGAAGTTTCACCCGTAAAAGCAACTTTGGCCACTCTGGGTGAAGAAGCCAGGGGTTTGCCCGCTTCCAGCCCAAAGCCAGTTACCACATTGATCACCCCGGCGGGCAACACTTCTTGCAACAACTCCATCAGGCACATGATGCTGGTGGGTGTTTGCTCGGCGGGTTTGAGTACCACGGTACAACCTGCGGCCAGGGCGGGGGCCAGTTTCCAGGAAGCCATCAGCAAGGGGAAGTTCCAGGGGATAATTTGTCCCACTACCCCGAGTGGTTCGTGCAAGTTGATGGATACTGTGTTTTCGTCCAATTCGGCCACACTTCCTTCATCGGCACGGATCACACCGGCAAAGTAGCGGAAATGGTCGATGCAGAGCGGGATGTCGGCGTTCAGGGTTTCGCGAACGGGTTTGCCATTGTCGATGGTTTCTACCCGGGCCAGGTAATCCAGGTTTTGCTCCATGACGTCGGCAATCTTCAACAAGAGGTTGCTACGCTGGGTCACCGAGGTTTTGGACCAGGTTTTGAAGGCGGCGTGGGCGGCATCCAGGGCCAGCTCAACGTCTTCGGCGGTAGAGCGAGCCGCCTGGGTAAAGGCTTTGCCGTCGATCGGCGACAGGTTGTCAAAATATTTACCTTGGGTAGGTGCCATCCATTGCCCACCGATGAAGTTATCGTACCGGGCTTTAAAAGTAGGACGTTTCAAAATTGTCCGTGGCGCTTCCATCGTTTCCATCTTCGATCTGATTTTTCTTGAAAAAATGTTAGGTGATGTATTCTGATGGCAAAATTATATTCGGGATATTTGCTTCGTTTTATGGATCGTAGCGTTTGTTATCAGGATCGTAGCATTCTGTGCTTAAGCGGCGGGCAAAGCATTGATTTATAAATTTTTGTTGTATTTTTGGAAAAGTACCCGATCGCAATTAATGATGTTTATTTGAAAGCGGAAATTTTAATCCAGACGAGGCAAAAAACGGAGCCATAGCAGGGCTACGGCGAGGCTTTTTAACGAAGTATGGGTTGAAATTTACCTTTCAAATAACATTGATTAATTGCGATCGGGTACTTAAATGCATGCGGAACATGACCAAAGTCCTTCAACCTGGCAAGACCATTTCACCTCTGCCCCTCACCCCTGAGCGGCAACTCAAAACATTGGTGGAAAACCGCACGGCATTCAATTTCAACAACTGCGAGCTGAATATTTTTGAAACCCACCAGCGCAGCGAGCGGGTGCTGCTCAATTTTCGGGGGGTGGTATTTACAGCCATGTTGCGGGGCAAAAAAATGGTACACGACAGTCAACCTACGCGGATGGTGGAATATCTGCCGGGTGAGTCCTTTGTGTTGCCCGAAAGTGCGCCGATGCTGATTGATTTCCCGGAGGCGAGTCAGGAAAACCCCACCCAATGCATCGCTTTGGAAATCGACAAACAAAAAATTAAGGATACCCTCTGTTTGCTCAATGAACGGTACCCACGCCTGGAAGAAAGCGGCCCCTGGCAGGAAGATTGGGCGCATTACCACATCAGAAATACCCAGGAATTGGCGGATACAGTGCAACGGCTTCTGCGTTTACCTTTTGAAACCCATTTGTACAAGGACGTCCTGGCGGACATTACCCTCCAGGAATTGCTGGTGCGTTTGTTGCAAACCCAGGCCAGAACCTGGCTTTTGGACCAAAGTGAAACACTCCAGAATCGGCATCGTTTTGCAGCAGTAATCGTGTACATTCGCCAACACCTCAATGATGCCATCACCGTGCAACAATTGGCAAATCTGGCCTGTATGAGCAAGCCACATTTTTTCCGCAGTTTCAAGCAGGAACTGGGGGTTTCACCCCTCGATTTTATTTTGCAGGAAAGGATCGCGCAGGCCAAAGCGTTGTTGCAAGATCCCTTGCTGAGTGTATCCGCAGCCGCCTATCAATCCGGCTTCAACAACCTGACCCATTTCAGCTTGCAGTTTAAAAAACAGGAAGGGTTGACGCCAAGTGAGTATCGGCGACAAAAAGTGAAAAGGAATTTCTAGGGGTGATAAAAAAAATACTGGCTCATTTTGCCCACTATTAGGGAATTTTATACGCCACCCACAATTTTATTCAGCAATTTTATCGAAATCAAATAAGTGGGCTTTACTCCATCCAAGCCCAAGCTACCCGAAGCCAAGGTACTGCCCGTTTCCAATGGATTGTCCGAAGCGTAATACGCATAACGCAGCACCACATCGGTTGGAATGTTGTTGCGGATCCGGGCATGCGCCTGAATGGCTTTTTGGTAATGGGCACCTTCCATTTCCAGGCCAATGGCCTTCCATGACGATTCCAGGAAATAATGCAGGATGTCTTTGTTTTGTAGGCTGGTACCCAATACGGTGATCATTGGCCCGGCAAATACTTCCAAGCCCTGGCCAGCAAAATCTTCGATGGTCAAATCGTTATCGATCGGATAATTGTCGGCGGTTCCTTCAAATACGTGAGCGGTAGGCACCATCAGGTCACCCTTGCCACCCTCCAAAATGCCCGCCTTGCCCATGATGCCAATGGATTTTACGGGCAATACGAGCCGCCCCAATTCATTTTCGTAA
>JAAFHQ010000317.1 GCA_013298445.1 Chitinophagales bacterium
TTGCCGCTCAGTTTTACCACTACTTCTTCGGCAATGATGCTACCGCCGACGTAGAGTTCATGTCCTCCTGGGGTGTTGGTGGTGGCAATGGCAACTTTTCCTGTCAACGTAGAGGCACCCGTTACATTGAGGTTTTCGCCGATGCCAACCCCGCCACCTACTACAAGTGCCCCCGTAGTAGCGTTCGTAGAGCTGGTCGTGCCATTTACTTTCAAGGCATTGCCTACATTGAGGTTTCCACCAATTCCCGCACCACCTGTTACGACCAAAGCACCAGTTGTAGCATTGGTAGATGTTGCATTGCTGTTTACTTTTGCGGTGTTGCCTACGTTCAAATCCTGACCAATACCTGCACCGCCAGCTACCACTAATGCACCGGTTGCAGGTGTTGTAGAGGCCGAAGGGTCATTGATTTTGGTCGCGCCACCGATGGTCGCTGTTTTGTTGACGTTCAGGTCTTCATCAACTTGCAGGTCTTTGCCAATTTTGGCATCGGTTCCTACTATCAAATTGCTACCAATACCAACACCTCCGGTAACCACCAAGGCACCTGTTGCAGGAGTGGTTGCTGCGGTGGTATTGTGGATAGTGGTTATGCCGTTGACGTCCAGCGTAGTGTTGATCAATACGTCGCCCTGGACGTCGAGTAGCGCTTTAGGCGCTTGGGTGTTGAGGCCAAATTTGCCATCCTTGGTAATGATGCCACGCTTCAGGTCACTGCTGATGAGCACCACGTTTTCAGGGTTTCGGGTGCCCAAGGTGTTCTTTACCGGGCCGACTACGTTGCCCCCAACATGCCAATCTTGATCGATGTTGTCGATGGTACAACGGCGTTTTTGTTCGGAAGTGGTATGCGAAAACACGGTGAAATAGCCATAGGTTTTGCCCAAAATATCCAGGTCTTCCAAGGCCCCGGGCCAGGCATTCAGCGGACAGCGGGAGAAAATTTCCGTAGTGCAAGTCGCTCCTCCGGGATCAGTAACTTTGAGGTAAATGTAGGTGTTAAAAACGCCTCCAGGTAGCGCTGATGCCTTGATTGCCAGCAATTGTGCATTGTTGACGCTAGGAAAAGATACAACGGATTGGGTGAGTTTTTGATCAGAAAAAACTTCCACTTTTACATTGTTGGCACCAAAATAATAGACTTCAATTTCAGTAAAAAAATCCCCGATACATTCGCAGGAATCTACATCACAGTCGCTGGCAATGTTTTGGGTTCGTGCATAGGGCAAATAAAACAGGAAACACAAAAGGAAGGAAAATAAAGCACTTTTCATGACTTCGTTTTTTATAGGTTAACAGGTGTAAGTGTCAAGATCAGGTCAGGTCTTATTTCATGAAAAAGCAAAGACAGTGAAAAGGTCGGAGCCTGTTGGAGGGACGGGTGATGATTCGGCCTTAATGTGTTAGAATGGATATGGAACTGATTTAAATCAGATTAGCAAATTACGGTCTTTTGGCATCATTATCAAATTTTATTTGTATTCATTTAAATGTTTAGAAATCAAATGCGGTTAGTTGCAAATTGAGAATAATTTGTATTTTCGTTTATGCTGATCACTGACCACCTAAAAAACACCAATGGAAGCCACACCATACCCTAAGATTCGTTGGACGGGCCTGCAAAAATTCATCTTTCGATTTCTGGCCGTTTATTTTGCACTCCTGATCATTCCAAGTGTTTTAGGCCTTTTTTGGTCGGTTTTTCCTGGCGACTATTGGTTCAAACTCATTCAGTGGACCGGAAAACATATCCTGCACATTCCTTATGACATCACAATAAAGCCCAATGGAAGTGGAGATACTACCTACAATTACGTTGAGGTTTTCCTAAATTTTGTTTTATCCATTCTATTTGCCCTGATTTGGAGCATCGTAGATCGGCACCGTAACGATTACCATCGATTGTATTACTGGTTGCGGGTGATGGTGCGCTACTACCTCTTTTACACCATGTTGCAATACGGCTTTTTTAAGGTGATCCAGTTGCAATTTCCTTTTCCATCCAATGGCCGATTGATGCAGGGCATAGGTGAGATGTCACCAATGGGCTTGGCCTGGACCTTCATGGGATATTCTAAGGGCTACAATTTTTTTGCAGGCTTTTTAGAAGTATTAGGCGGCTTTTTGCTTTGCTTTCGGCGTACGGCTACTCTTGGGGCTTTGATTGTGTTTGGGGTAATGAGTAATGTGGTAGCGATGAATTTTTGTTTCGACATCCCGGTCAAGTTGTATTCCATACACCTGGTGGCATTGGCTTTGTATGTGTTGTGGCCCGATGTCATTCGATTGATTGATTTTTTGATACTCAACGAACCCGTTTATGCCCGGCGTTTTATTGCGGTATTTTCGAGTGCTGGATTAAACATGGCCCGTATCATCTTTAAAATAGTCTTCATCGGAGGGCTCATGGTTTTTTCCTTCATTCAATCCAAGCAATACCAAAAGCAGTTTGGAGAAAAAGCACCCAAGCCAGCTTTGTATGGCATGTACGAAGTGGAAACTTTTGTCCACAATGGAGATACCCTGCCACCATTACGGACAGATACTTCACGTTGGCACAAGTTGATCATCAGTTACAAAGATCGGGCTGCAGTTCGGATGGTCAACGATAGTGTCCGAGGTTTTGAATTTAAGGTGGATGAAAAACAGCAAAGCATTCGCATGTCGCCACAGCGGGATACCCTGCAGAAGTTTCAGTTGACCTACGAGCAACCCAGCAAAGAGCAACTGATTTTGCGAGGGCAATCCAAACGGGATACCTTATTGATCAAAATGCGGACGATAGACCGGAATTCGTTCCTGTTGGTTAATCGGGGATTTCATTGGATCAATGAATTTCCGTTTAATCGGTAGTAGAGACGTAAGATCGTAGTAGAGACGTAAGATCTTACGTCTCTACTACGAATGTGAAACCCGCAAAGCCTGATCAATATCCGCAATGATATCATCCACATGCTCCAATCCCACGGAAATCCGCACCGTGCCAGGATTGATGCCCACCGCGGCCCGCTCGGCCTCAGTCAGCTTGCTGTGCGTAGTAGAAGCAGGGTGGGTTACAATGCTGCGGGTATCGCCCAGATTGGAGGAGAGAGAGCACATTTTAACCGCATTCAAAAAAGCCCGGCCTTGTTCGAGTCCTCCTTTTACCTCAATGGTTACGATACCGCCGCCCATTTTCATTTGTTTGAGCGCCAATTCGTGTTGAGGGTGAGAAGGCAGGTATGGGTAAATCGTTTTGGCTACTTCGGGGTGTTGCTCCAGGAATTGCGCCAGTTTTAAGGCGTTGCTGCAATGCCGCTCCATCCGTACGGCCAGGGTTTCCAAACTTTTGCTCAGCACCCAGGCATTGAAAGGCGACATGGCTGGCCCAGTGTGGCGACAAAAGAAGCGAATGGGCTCAATGAATTCGGCTTTGCCCACTACAATCCCTCCGAGCACGCGACCTTGGCCATCCATCCATTTGGTAGCAGAGTGGACAATCAAGTCTGCTCCGTAATCCGTTGGCGTTTGTAGGCAAGGAGTGGCGAAACAATTGTCGATGTTGAAGATGATGCCGTGTTTTTTACACAACGCCCCGGCTTTTTCCAAGTCAATCAAAGCCAGGCCAGGGTTGGATGGTGACTCCAGCACCAGCATCCGGGTAGTAGGTTGGATGTGTTGTTCCCAGTTGTCGATGTCCTCGGGATCAACATAGGTATAAGTGATGCCCCACTTGGGGAAAATTTGGGTCAAAATCTGGTGGGTCGAGCCAAAAACGGCCCGGGAAGCCAATACGTGATCGCCAGAACGCAACAATGCCGCCATACTTGCAAACACGGCTGCCATCCCCGAGGCGGTAGCAAAACCTTCCTCAGCCCCTTCCAATTGGCAAACTTTATTGATGAATTCGTCTACACTGGGGTTGTTGTAGCGGGAATAAATGATGTCGTCGTTCAAGCCGGCAAAGGTATCGGCCATCAGTTCCGCATTGGGAAAAGTGAAACTGGAGGTGAGGTACATCGCGGGGCTGTGCTCGCGGTAGTCGGTGCGGTCCATTTGCCCGCGGATAGCCAAAGTCTCTGAATGCATCTTAACGTAGTTTTTCAGGGAGGTTGAGAAGTTGAGAAGTTGAGGAGTTGAGGCTACCGCAGAGACTTAGACGCAAGCAATCCTAAACTTCTCATCCCCTCAACTCCTCAACTGTTCCATTGTCAAAGCACAAAGAACCCATTTTTTTGGAAAATGGGTTCCATTTTGACCTGATTTTAGGAGAAATTTAAGAAGTACTAGGCTTTGGGCTCATTGCCCGCGGCTTTGATGTTGACCAGTTTTTTTAACAAATCGAACCAGAATGGTGCGCCTAACGATACGGCCAGGGCGGTTACGATCCAGCCCAGGATTTTGATCACCCAATCACTGGGCGTCATGCCTCGCAAATCCTCGGGATGCCACCCCAAGCCGAGCGGAGAATTGGCCTGCTGCAATTCATCCTGAATGAGGTGATTGACCTGATCCCATTGTTGTTGGACTGAGCCGCCAGTCTGGATCTCTAGCTCATTTTTATTGGCATAGGCTTCGGCCATGGTGACAATTTCCTTGAGCTCTTCGGGGTTGGATTCCAGGCGTTGGTATACAGAAATGGTGTCTGCGTTGAAGATCACGGCGACGACTAAGCCAACAAAGGTGACCAAAATCTGGATGTTGCGCTTGTACCAACCCGCCGCGCGATCCATCACATCATTGTACCAACCATTGATTCTTTCTTTGAAGGCATCCAATTCATAGCCAGCATCATTGAGCAACTGTTTAAGCACTTGCTTGAGCTCGTCGTTTTGGATTTCATCAATTTTTTGCGTCAGTTTACCCGCATCGTCACCCTTCAGGATGATGTCCATGAGGATGGACTGGAAATTTTGTGAACTGAGGTAGGAGGGAGGCCGCAGATTGGCGCTGTCGCGGTAGTTGCACAATTGTTTGTACAAGGCATTGCCCTTAAAAGCTTGGAACAGTTCCCCTTTTTTTTGCCCATTGGCCAACATGTTGATGAGGGCTTTTTCCAGGTTTTTTCCGCGCAGGGCCAGCATGGAAGAAATCAACTCCATAATGGTTGTCACCAACAGGCTCAATAAAAGAAGCAGAAAAACGAGTCCAATGACTACTTGTATCAGTCCGATCATGGTGTTAGGTTTTAGATGGGGGAAAGTTAAGATTTATTTCAAAACTGCTGAGCCATTAAGGTCGCCGATTTTGATCCCGATAAATTCTACGTTGCGGATACGATACAGTGGGCCAATTCGGATTGTTTCAGGCAAATACGCCTTCAGTGGATCGCTCGGATCTTGAAAAATATGATCTGCATTGATAAAGCGCCAACTGCTGTTGTTGGCAAAGTTGGTGTCGATACCCAGAATCACCTTGCGCAGTTGGATCAGGTCCAAGGTAGTGACAGTCCCGGAACGATTGATGTCCGCCGCAATGTACTGGTAGGGTGAATCGAAGGTTTTGATGTTGAGGATGTGCCTTTGGATTTGGATGAGGTCGAAGGTGCTGACGCCGTTGAGGGGGTCGGAGGTTTTGGTTGGGGTGATGAGGTGATAAGGAGACCGAGGCCATCCAAAAAACCACTCATAGTAAGAAAAAGTCCCTTCGGCGAAAGTGGTGTAATTGCCCGTAACGCCATCTAAATCATCGATCTTGATATTGGTACCAGAAATTGGAAGTCCATTCTGGTTGACTATTTTACCCTTGATGATTCTTGCAGGTCCACAAGAAAAATCGGATGGGCAGTAGTGCTTTTCATCGAATACTTCAACGTATGCAATAATGTTTCCCACGGCTACGCTTGCAGTATCCTTTCGGGCTTGGATGTACAACAAAATTACTTTATTGGCATCACAACACTCTAGTTCAATATTTTGCTGAAACGAATCGATAGTGGAACCAAGTCGCTTAATATTTGGGATTAAGGTCTTTCTACCCCAAAAATCGGCAATCCCATTTCCTTCGGAGCAGGTATAACAAGGGCCTTTTAAAAATTCTTGAACCTTGAGTGGTTCGAATAAATATTCTCCCTGAGTGCCCCCTTTTAAAGTGAGTATTTTAGTGATGCCAATATGAGTTTCAATAAAAAGGCCAGGGTTGAATAGTTTGAACCATTGTTGGGTGCCCACAGTAGCCGAAGTATCAATTCCTATGACTTCAATGAACAAAGAATCACTAAAATCGGCGCAAAATACGTGCAGTGAATCCAAAAATGGACTCAATACAAAATCAATTTTTTGCCCTACTTCAAAACCATCCAGTTCGTTCAGTTGGCCATCCTGATTTTGGTCATACCCCAACTGTAGCCAGGCAGCCAAATTTGATTTTCGGATCGAGCGACGTACTTTAAAGTTCTTAAACCGTGTAAATGAAAAACTCCGGGACAATAAGTTTTTTGCATGAGTTGTTGGCCGCACTTGGGCAAAGGTTTTTTGTAAAATGAGTTCCAGCGAATCATTCAACCTGATCATGGGCCTGGGGTCAGGGCAAATGCTGGTGCTGTCCAATACTTCGATTTTGGTGACACAACGACTATAATTTCCCGCCTTGTCCCAGGCAAATACACTGATGGGAATGACCGAACCAATGTGGCTACAATTCAATTCAAGGTACTGTTGATTCGAGTCTGGTCTACGTTGATAATATTCGTTGTACCAGGGTTCCATGCTGAATTTTTTAACCAAGGGAGACAATAAGGTATCCCGAGGAAGAACCATTTGATAGCAATCATCATATACATCTCCCAAGATTAAATCTGCTGCATCAATTGTCAAACCAGCCTCCCTTTGAGTTAAATATATTTTGAAAGGGGCAACGCAAGTGATGCCGCGCAGCCCTCGATCGCTTAGCGTGAGCAGCTTTTGCAAATACACTGGCATACTATCCTTTCCCAAGGCTCTCACTTTAAAATAAAAAGGCTCCTTTTCCCCGCAAGGCATTGTCTCGATGTAATAATTCCAAGGAGAAAACTTTTCGCCATCAACGCTTTCAAA
>JAAFHQ010000318.1 GCA_013298445.1 Chitinophagales bacterium
GTCCTCGTAGCCCGGCATCTCACCATGAGCGGAGCCCCGGTAAATGTGGAAGCCGATGTATTTGCCCAGCAAGCCATTGTCGTTGCCGAGGCCATTGGGGAAACGTTTGCTTTGGGAATTCAACAAAATCAAGTTGCTGTTCAGCGCGGAGGCATTGACAAAAATGACCCGGGCCTTGTATTCAGTCACTTCCTTGGTATTGGCATCGATCACTCGTACGCCGCTGGCTTTCCCCGATTTTTCATCATAAAGAATGGAGTGAACCACTGAATCCGGGCGAATGGTCAGGTTGCCCGTTTTTTTCGCCCAGGGTAAAGTACTGGTGACCGAGCTGAAATAACCACCATAGGGGCAGCCGCGCATACAGAGGTTGCGGCGTTGGCAACGGCCCCGGCCTTGTTCGAGGTGCACTTCCTTGGGTTCGGTGAGTTGAGCCCAACGACCTTGCACCAGGTAGCGGTTTTTGTAATGTTTCAGGAATTTTTCTTGCAAGTCTTTTTCCACACAGTTCAATTCGATGGGGGGCAAAAACTCCCCGTCGGGCATTGACTCAATGCCGTCTTTATGCCCACAAACGCCGATGAATTTTTCTACGTGGCTGTACCAGGAGGCCACATCCGGGTAACGAATTGGCCAATCGATGCCGTAGCCAAACTGGGCTGGTGCTTTAAATTCGTACTCACTCCAACGCTGACAGGCGCGACCCCAGATCAGGGATTTGCCACCCACCTGATAACCCCGAATCCAGTCGAAAGGTTTTTCCTGCACGTAGGGATGATCCTTGTCCTGAACGAAAAAATGGGCAGTGTCTTCATTGTAACCCGCCGCCTTGCTGATGAGTGGGTTCTCCTGCTTGTATTGGCGTGGGTGTGAGTTGCGGTGTTTGAACTCCCAGGGCTCGGTGAAGGCAGTAGGGTAGTCGCTGATGTGTTCGATGTTGCGGCCACGCTCCAGAACCAGGGTTTTAAGGCCCTTTTCACACAACTCTTTGGCTGCCCAGCCACCACTGATCCCCGATCCAATGACGATGGCGTCAAAATCTGGCATAGCTATAGGTTTTATTCTACCAAATCTAATCAAATCCATAGACCTCAGACAGATTTTTTTGTCGGGCTTTGCTCTTTTTTACGTTATTTCAGTACTTTAAATCTTTATTGCGACCACCTCAAACCTACCCAAAACTTATGAAAAAAATACTGGCCTTTCTTTGTTTTTACAGCTATTTACAAATTGGCCTTTGGGGTCAAATTCCGGCTTTCCCCGGAGCCCAAGGATTTGGAGCATTGAACACAAGTGGCGGACGCGGTGGGCAGGTCATTTATGTGACCACGCTCAATTGTGAAGGTCCTGGATCGCTCAACGCAGCCTTAGCAACACCCGGTCCGAAATACATCTTATTCAAAGTGAGTGGCATTATCGACTGCGCGGCGGAGCTCATTTGGGGCGACTGTTACATCGCTGGCCAAAGTTCACCGGGTGGCATCATCGTGCGGGGAATCATCATCGACGACTGGTATGAACCCAACAATGGGGCCAAAAACATCATCATCCGCCACCTCAATTCTCGTCCCGCCACCGAACAAATCCGACCTGGAGGAGGCTGGGTCGCCGATGATGCCTTGCGCCTGGATGCAGCCACCCGGGTAGTCATCGACCATTGCTCTTTCGCCAATGCTACCGACGAGGCCATTCAAATTTCGCGCAGCAACAACCTCAGCATCCAGTATTGTCAGTTGGCAGAAACACTGGGGGACCACTACGAATTTGGCGGGATGCTGCTGAATTACTCGGCCAATGGGCACCGCAAAGACAGCATCAGCATCCACCACAACATCTGGAACCGCATCGGCGGGCGGATGCCGGAAATGAGTTGTGAACAAAGTGGCGAAGCCCCGAATGACATGTCTTGCCTGCAACATCCTCTGCGGATCGAGCTGTCGAACAACTTGCTGTGGGATCAACAAATCGAGATGTATTACAATTCCGGTTTTTATACCTCAAATCAGGAAGCACCGGGGATGCGCCTTTTGCCCAATTTTGTCAACAACCTCTCGGTGGTGCGCAGCAGCATGTGCCATGGCATGTTTCGCGACCTGATGCTGGGTTTTTCCAACAATGAGCTGTTTGTCAGCGGCAATAAACTGAGCAGATTTCCCAATTACGCTGACTATGAACTGTTTTATTGTTGCAACGATTTTTGCACTGCGCCCAATCACCCCAATCGGGATTTGGGCAAAGCCGTTCGGCGCAGCACCCGTTTTCCTTACCCCGCTATTACCTATACGGCCACTGCCGATTTACTGGCCAATTTGCGCAGCACGGTGGGCGCTTTTAACCCCCACAGTACCCGCCGCCGCGACCCGATGAACCGTCGCTTGCTGCAACCCTTACTGGACAATGTTATTGACAGCCGCCCCATTGATGGCCGCGATTATTACCAGGATGCTTTCCGACTGGATTTTACAACTGCCCCGGCTGCGCCAAAAGATACGGACAGCGATGGTATGCCCGATTCCTGGGAAACCGCCCAAGGTTTGAACCCCAATGTGAAGGACCACAATGGCACCCAGCTATCCATCAAATTCACCGGACTGGCTGGCTACACCAACCTGGAATGTTACCTCAATGATTTGTCGGATCGTTTGGTTAGTGGCAGTCCTTTGACAAAGGTAGGCGATCGAGGCATTGACAAGCAGTGGCAAAAAATCAATTTCGACACTTCGGCGCGGACGTTGTATGTGGAAATAGACCCGGCGACTGCTCCGGAAGGCTCGCAGGTACAAGCTCAGGTGTTGAACAGTTATGGCGCAGTGTTGGCCGAGGCCAAAACGCAGGGGCAGCGCCTGCAGATTCCTTTGGCGCATGCACCCGGTGGCATCCATTTTGTACACATTCAGAAAGGTATTCACGGGGTGACGGAAAGGATATTCATTCCCTGAGTGCAAAGGGTAGCCCTTGGCTTTTGAACTCTTTTGGCTTATTTTTATTCAATTCTTGATCAATTCAATGGATAAACCTGCATCATGAAAACCCACTTAATTGCGCTATTCCTGTGTTTTTTGGGGCTAAACCTATCTGGGCAAATCCGTTTTGAGCGGGCCTACTTCATCGACAACCAGGGCAATAAAACCGAATGCCTGATCAAAAACTCAGATTGGCACGACAACCCCAATTCCTTTGTCTACCGCAAAACAGACACCGAGCGGACCCACTCAGCATCCATTGAAAATGTCCAGGAATTCGGGGTATACAATTTTTCCAAGTACATCCGCGCCAAAGTGGACATCGACCGCAGCAGCAGCGACATCGGCAAGATGGATTATTTCGGCAATGCCGTTTTTCACAGTGAAGAGCTTTTTTTGAAGGTGTTGATTGAGGGCACAGTGTCTTTGTTCCAATACACCGATGGCGAGCTCAATCTTTTTTTCTTCCAAACCCCTGGCCAGGGCATTCGCCAATTGGTGTACAAAAAATACATTGTTGATCAAAACACCATCGCCAGCAATGTGGAGTTTCGGGAACAATTGGCAGCAGCCAAATGTGCTCAAGCTCGCCCGGAAGTGTTGCAGGAATTGAAATATTACAAGTCCGAATTGGTGAAATACCTGATCGCTTACCACCAGTGCCAGGGACTGAGTTTTACGAATTATGATGGAAAAATAAAACGCGACTTGTTCAATTTACGGGCGACCACGGGCTTGAGTTTTTCCGATTTCGTTTTTACTGGTGTGGATGGTTTTTCTCAAAGAGCGGCCCCCCGGCTTGGGCTGGATCTGGAGTTTGTACTGCCTTTCAACAAAAGCAAGTGGGCCTTTTTTGTGGAACCCAACCTGCAGAGTTTTTTCGCCACCGAATCCATTCGCAATGACCTGACCTCGATCAATTACCGAGCGCTGGAAGTTCCGGCAGGGCTGCGGCATTACTTTTTTATCACCGAAGATTTGCGCTTTTCATTGAGTGCAGCATACGCTTTTGAACTGAGCTTCAATTCGGCCATGAACCGGATTGATGGCCGCCAGTACGAACTCAGCGGGGGCAATGTATTCGCTGGCGGTGCCGGGATGAGTTATAAAAAATTCAGCGCTGAATTGCGTTGGTACGAAAAGAAGGATTTACTTAGGTTGTATCCATTTTTGGAGTCAGATTTTTCGAAGGTGGCGCTGGTGTTGGGCTGGAAGTTGTGGTGAAAAAAATGTCGGGCGCAGCGCAGGGTTTGTGGTGATTTGTCGTCTCATCGCTAAAACCCGCTAATGAAAAAAACGCTCCTCCTCAAAACGGTGCTGGCCGGACTGGTACTGTTGTTCGCAGTTACCAATACTGGTTTGGCGCTGACCATCAGTGGCCGCATTACCAATGCTAAGACCAGATTCATTCATTTCCGCAGCTGTTGGGACCGCCGAGATAGCTTTCAACTAGATGAAAAGGGCTACTTTAGTGCTACCCTAAGCATTAGTCCATATGAGAAGTCTTTTGATCTGAGTTGGATAGCCAAAGATGGTTATGGAAGAGGGGTTTACATGCTACTCGACCCCGATGATGTGGTATCAATCACTGGCAACAACAAAGGCGGAAGAGTGGAATTCATCAAAGGCAATGTCGAGCGCAAAAATCACCTGAATGATTTATTGGAAAAAACGAGCGGCCTCAATCACCGGAAATATGATTTTGGGGAAGAAAAAAGGGATTCTATCGATCGGGAGATTTTCAGGTACTTGGATACCCTGTTTGTCGAAGACCCGGTTTTGGCCATTGAGTGTATTGGGTTTATGCGCTACACCCTTTTTGCCAATGAATACAGTTGGGGAAATTTTTTACACGTCTGGCAATCCATTGAATCTGTACCTGCGGATGTGAAGGAAAATTCATACACGTATAAAAAATTGAACAACCGACTTTGGCCGGGTAGAACCATGCTCGAACTTAGTTTTGTAGACACCTCAAAAATCAGCCACCGCAGCGACGAATGGTCGGGGAAACCCATCCTTTTGAGATTTGGCAACAGTTGGTGTAGTACTTGTTCATTAAACGACCAGGTTTATCTTGCTCAATACGAGGAGGTAAAGGATAAAATCGTGCTACTCAGTATTTCCACAGAGGAATACTTTAGTGATTGGCAAGAATATGCGCGCAAAAATCCATTGCCCTGGCAACAAGGATTTTGGGTCAGCGATGAAAGCATCGATAGCGATGGATTGTGGGAAAACTACCACCTAAATGCCGTTCCACTGGACATTCTGATCGACCAAAACCGAAAAATCATCAGCTTCAACCCCAGCACTGACGAGGTTTTTACTTTTCTCAATAAAAAATAATACCAAGTCGCGCTGGTTTTTTTACCTGTCCTCGTCTAACCCTTAAACACCAACTTTTGACCAAAGCCAAAGCACATATCCACGGTCCGCAGGAAGGTAGCAGTACTTTCCAGGACTACTTTTACACCCACAAAGACCGGGTGTTCAATACCGCTTTGTCTTTGTTGCAAAATTGGGAAGAAGCCGAAGAGTTGACCCAGGATGTGTTTGTGGCCGCGTACGAAGCCATCGGCAGTTTCCGGGGGCAGTCGAGCATGCACACCTGGTTGTACCGCATCACGGTGAATAAGGCCCTGGATCGGATCAAGGCCCGTAAAGCGCAAAAACGTTTTGGCTTCACCTTGTCGCTTTGGCGGCAAACGGAGCAGGAAGAAAAAAACCTGGATGTACCCGATTTTATTCATCCCGGGGTACTCCTTGAACGGCAGGAATCCAGCGTCGCTTTGTTCAAAGCCATTGCGAAATTGCCGGAAAACCAACAAAGCGCCTTTGTACTGGCCAAAATCGAACAGCTCAGTTATGCTGAAATCGCCCAGGTTTTGGAGATCAGCATTCCGGCCGTAGAGTCACTTTTGGTACGGGCCAGGCAGAAATTGCGGGAATTGCTCAAAAACTTTTACGAAAACGATTAAGACATTGCCTTATGGACGAATCCAAACATCCTGATCCAATAGAGGCTGCACTTCAAAGCCTGGAAGGCCTGCAAGGAGCCAAGGTGGATGAGGCTTTGCTGCAAAAAATCGAAGCCCGTATCCAGGCTACCCGCGCGGCCCGACAAGTGCAACACCTGCAGGTTCGGCGCATGGCCATCCAAATGGTTGCTGCTGCGGTGCTGATGTTGCTGCTCAATTGTGCGGTCTGGTTCAACGTAGGTTTCAAACAGCAGGAAATGCAAAAAGTGGAGCAGTTTTCCCGCTTGTATTTTGCATCACCACTCAATTATTAAACATGAATGCCATCAAAATAATGGGCGGAGCCCTCTTGCTTTTGTTTGTACTCAATGTCGTTTCGCTGGGTTTACTCCTGCGGATGAATGGCCCCCATGACCGGCCCAATCGGCCCTCGGCTGCGGCGGAATTCCTGATGCATGAGTTGAGGTTCAGCCCAGTTCAGCGAAATTACTATCAACAGTTGATCAAACAGCACCGCAGCAAAATGCAGGCCATTGAAGCGGAACGCGTTGAGTTGCGCCACGCCCTTTTTGCAGGAATTGCCCAAAATGATACTTCTGCGTTGGCTGGTTTGCGACAATTGGAGGGCGAAGCCGAGTTGATCACCTTTCAACATTTTCAGGCGGTACGTAGGTTGGGCGATACGGAGCAAAAACAACGTTTTGACCAAATCATTCAGGAGGTGATGCGCAAAATGGCACCACCTAGAAGACCTCGCCCTAAAAGAATGGGACATGGATAAACTGCTACCTACTCTTTTTTATTCCATCAACACAATGAACCATCCAATGAACAAGATTCCTTTCAAATTATCCCTGCTTTCCCTGTTGATAGCTTTTTTGTCGATCAGTATTGCTTGCCAAAAAGCAGATGGTGATAGCACCACCCCAATCGACACTACGGGCAACAACGTCAACCCCAGCAGCAGTGAAATGCTCACGCTCTACAAAAAAATCTACGGTGCGACCGATGTGTACCTGGAAGGCAATTTTGTGGTGGTTAAAACCAAGGATTTCCC
>JAAFHQ010000319.1 GCA_013298445.1 Chitinophagales bacterium
GGTCCCCTCCCCGTTTTTCACTTGTTTTTTCAAAGAGTAGGTTACTCGTGGAGGGCAAAAGGTATCCAATAAAAGAGTGATTTTTCCAAAAACCCGATTGGCATACGCCGGGTTATCAATTTTTAACAAAGCAGTATCCTGACAATAAAGCATGGTATCTTTGGGGACTTTACAAACCGAAGCAGGACTGATGGCACCTGTTGTTTTTGACAGGGAAGCATCCGCAATTGTCGCCCAGCAAAAGGAGCGGTTCCCAGCCCCATCTTCTGCCCATAGTTCCACTTCAATGGGCGTTCCCGCATCACAACAATAAAACTCAACTTCTGCTTGAAGAGGAGTATACAATTGGTTGTTGATCAGAGTAAAACGTTCACCAAAGTCATTGATGTCCTCATCGTGGTTGCTATCCAGTCCATCCTCGGTGTTGATGATTCCATCCTGGTTGCTGTCAAATCCGCGTTGAATCAAGCGGCTGGTACAGGTTTTTGGGATCGATCGGCGCACCCGCAACCAACGCAGGGCACAATTGTCATAACTGCCTTCATCTACATCCGTAGCTTTTAGTTTGCTGATGCCATTGCTGACGTTGAACGCGCTGGAAATGGCCACCCGCAGGGAATCGTCACAAATGACTACGGGGGCAATTTTGTCGACAACTTTTAAAAACAAGGTATCCTTACTCTGGTTGCCTTGTTTGTCCAGAGCGTTTAGTGCCAGGCGGTATAAGCCCTGTTGTAAACCGGATACTACCCCACCCCTAACTTGTACTTCGGTAGGCAGCCAATGTCGAGATTGGGTTTGTAGGGCCTCTATGGCCAGCAAAACAGTGTCCAGTGCGCAGTTGTCGGCTACTTTTACCCCTAATAAATCTTTTAATCCTTGCAAGGAACTAAGAATGGAGGCCTGGCAAGCAAAAGGCTGGACCGAGACCTGAACCGTATCTCTGCCATGTACAATACTGGGAGGGGTAAAATCGCCAAGCTGGATGTTGATTCTGAAGGTATCCCGCTGAAGGCTATTGCACTGATCGCTAATCAAAAACCGACGCTGCACCTGTACCACTGGGCTGCTGCCTTTAGAAACAGGAAAGTCAACCTTGTTTACAGTGTATCCACAGTTTTTGTCTTCGAGGTACAAACGACGGGGCAGTTCGGCTTCGTGAAAGTAGCTGTAAACAAAAGGAGTAGTCGAAGTGACAGGAATGCTATAGTTAGGTGGAGTGCAGGTTTCAATGGGCAGCGTGCTGTTTCGTGATGGCCCATTGTCTGATTCAAACTGGTAAAAGATTAAAGGGGTGCGTTGAAAAACGATTTCCTGTACCACTTCACTGACATTTCCAGCACAATCAAAAGCTTTCCAATGGCGGTAAATTCTGGCCCAAATGCCTGTACGCCGTATCGAATCGCAGCCATAATACACCACCTCGTCGGCCCATTTGAGGGAGACGGGGCATTTGTTGCTTTGGCAGCCATCCTGAAAAATGGGTAACCCCAGGTTTTTCACCCGGTCTTCTTCCAGGTTAAGCTGCTGGGTGTTGAGTATGGTTTGGGCCAGGTTATTGTTGATTTTTGGGGATAGGGTCTCTCCTAGTCGGCCAATGGTGGCTGGGTTATTCAATACAAAATTCACATCCTGACAATCCAAGCCCTGGGTGATAAAATGAGCTTCCAGGAGGCGGGGAGCAAGTACATCTTTGGCCAAAACGTACCCTCCACAGCGCAATTTGCCCTGTGCATCCACTACTGAGTAGCGAAATCTTCCCACAAAATCGATGGTGTCTCCGTTGGTAAGGCCGTCTTCCACCACAACTTTAGAACCCGGTTCGAAGGTTTCATTGGGTGCAACCATGGCCAAGCTCAACACGCGTGTGCAGTTGTCGTCCAGCGAAACACTCAATTCGTCATAACAGGAGGGTAGTGCTTGGGTAACAGGAAGGGGTACATCTAATCCGTGAAAGAATAAAGCCGACCAGACTAGAACCGTAATAAAGTACATTCCAGCAGCTGTTTTAGCTTGCCTTAATTTTAGACAAGTTTAGGTCATCTTCCCGACAAAGTTAGGATAATCCCAAGGAAATCCAGACATTAGTCCTGAAAAGATATGACCCGCTTCAACTTCGCTTAAAATGCGGAAGGCAGCCGCCCAGCGGACCAATACACCGACAATAAATCTTTAGCGAACTCCCCTTGCAACTTATTGAATTTCAATTGGGTTTCAATCAATTTTTGCTCGCGGCTATTGATCAAAAAAATCGAGCTCTCCCCTACTTCAAACTTGCGCTGTTCGGCCTGGAGCAAGGTTTGCAAATTGCGCAACAGTACCTGGTAACGTAGGATTTGGTTGCGGCTGTTCTCCAAGTCATTGTAATATCCACGGACTTTGTTTTCGATTTCGATCCGTTTTTGCTCCAGTTTATTGCTGGTCTGTTGTTGTTTGATTTGGACCAGCTCCATTTTACCCCGCTCTTTGCGCAGGAAAAGGGGAAAAGAAAAATTGAGCCCCCACTTGAAGTTGGTTCCCAGTGCTTCGGTCAGCGTGAGGGTAGGATCAGCTTTCGTAGGTGCGGTAAAGTCAAAACCCCGACCGAGGAAATTGTAGCTCAAATCCAGACGCGGCTTGAATTGCTCGGCGGCCAAACGGCGATCGACCTCCAGTTGGCGTAAATCCACCTGGAGAACCCGCAAGTCCGGGTGTTGAAGGGCCAGCTGTTGGGTGAACGAATCAAGTGGTAAGCTTGGCAATTGTACCACATTCTGCAAGGGGACGGGCTGCCAATTCCAGCCTTCACCAATCACAGGCGCTCGCCCTTGATTCCATTGCAAAGCCTGCATACTCAAAGTCGCGTTGCGGTAAGTAACCAGCGCATCGTTGAGTTCCAGTTGCCAGTTTTGCACCTGGGTAAAGGTTTCGATGGTATCCACTGCTGGTTTGTCTCCCAAAAAGTAACTGGCCCGAATACCTCTAAAACGGGTCAGAGACAATTGGTAAGCCTGCTCGGTGACACGCCACTGGTTGTAGGCAATGGCCCAATTGATGTAGGTAATACCTGCTTGCAGGAGCAAATCGTTGAACAAACCCTGACGCTCGGCGGCCAGGCCATCCCGATCCAATTGAGCGTTTTGCAGTCCAGCCCGGTTGCCATCAAACAACAGCCCATTGAGCAAGGGTACGGTAAGCCCCAGCACGGCCTGGCCAGGATCGGGCAGCCTACTTTCTGGATTCAGGTAGGTACCGCTGGCACTGTTGAAAGCACCTTTAAATTCCACGCCCCACTGAGTGGTGACTTTGGCCCCCACCTCTCCGGTGCGGTAATAGCGGGTTCCATCGAAGGATTTTTGCTGCCAGTCAGAAAACAGCTTGGGATCAAAAGCTCCACGCGCCTGGCGAACTTGTGCTTCCGCCTGGCGAAGCAATAAGTCAGCATTCCGGGCGATGGGGTGCTCTTGTTTGATATTGCCTAAAAATTGGCTGAAGGGCAATACAGGAACCGTGTCATTTTGAACTCCATACAATGGTCCCATGGCTACTAGCAAAACACACAAAGTCAAATAAGATCTCATTTTATTTCAAGCTCTTAACAGGTGCCTTCAATTTGGGTTCTTCCGATTTCCCTTCTTCCTTTTGGTAATAATTGGGTGGAAAACCATTGAGCTGACGCCACAGCTCGTACCACAAAGGCACATTTTGCAAAAGGGCAATGCCTTGAGCACCCGAACCCGGACGCAAGGCTGTTGGCCATTTTTTTCCATCCTTTTCGTCTGGAGCGATTAAAATGCGGTACTTGCCATTGTCGCTAATGATGTTGTCAATGGCAACGATCTTGCCTTTAAACGTCCCAAAAGAAAAACCCGGCCAACCCGAAAAAACAATGGCGGGCCAGCCATCAAATAGAAAACGTACTTCCTGACCAAGATTGACCAAAGGGTAATCCAAGGGTTTGACATACATTTCCACCGCCAAAGTATACTGTTTAGGTAAAATGCTGAGGATGGCTTCGCCTTCCTTGATGTTTTCGCCAATCCCGGCCTGCATCGCTTTGGCTACTACCCCATCCTGAGGTGCCAGCACATAGTAAAAGGCATTGCGCTGGCGGTAGTTTTCCACCTGGATTGAGAGTTTGCTGACGTCGGCTTCTGTGGAGAATTGTTCGGACAAAGCACTGGCAATGTCAGACTCGGCTTTGGCGATTTTTTGGGCGGTTTCAGCCATCACCTGCCGCAGTTCGGTGCGAACGATTTGTAGTTCCTGGCGGGCGATGTTCACCTTGTTGCGGGCATCCACCACTTTGGCCTCGGTTTCCTGGACTTTAAAACGTTTGTCTTCTACATCGGTACGCGGCTTGATGCCCTCTTTGTACAGGGCATCGGTACGGGCGAGTTGTACCCTTGCAATGGAGTCATCCAGTATAGCCCGTCGGAAGGCGATACTATCGGTGATGATTTTGAGGCGGGATTGTTGCACTTTGTTCTGCAGTTGGTTGCGCTTTTGGATTAACTCTTCCTCGTAAGCGCTGATTTGTTCACTCAGCGCACCAGCTTTGCGTTGGTAGGCGCCAATGGAGCCCGTTTTGGCGTTGACTTGCCGTTGGGTGCGTTCCACAATTTGAGGATCAAAATATTCGGATTTAATCTCGGTCAAATGCAAAATGGTGTCCCCTTTATTGATGGTATCTCCCTCTCGTACATACCAGCGTTCGATTTGCCCGGCAATGGTGGATTGTACGGTTTGAGGGCGATGCTCTGGCCTCAAGGTGGTGACCTTGCCTTTAGATTGGATGTTTTGGGTCCAGGGCAAAAACATAAAAATGAGGGCCAGTAAAAACAATCCGCCCATCCAGCGCGCGAACATGACGTTGGCACTGGAGAGGGAAGTTTTCTCAAATGACTTGTATTTCTCCTGCTGGATTTGTGAGGTGATCGATTCTGGTGATATGTTGAGCATCGTTTTTTTAGTTGAGGAGGTTTAGAAGGTTGAGGAAGGTTTAGGCTGCCGCAGCGATTCGGTCATTGAGCGTAGCCGAAGTGCTAGAATCGCTGCGCTAGCCTCAACTTCCCTCAACCTTCTTACCCCAATAAATTAATTTCTTTACTGCGGAACACCGTATTAAAAACGGGATGGTCTTGTAAGGATTCCCATGTACCTTCGGCAATGATTTGCCCATGCTCCATGAGCAACAAGCGGTCGCATTGCGCGGCCAATACCGGATCGCTGGAAACAGCGACCAGGGTCCAGGGGGCATCGCGGCGGGCGATGAAACTGGCAATAAAATCGCGGTCTTTGGATTCCAGACTTTTGAAAAAGTCTTCGGCCAAAAGCAACTTGGGCCGGGTAACTACGGCGCGCAACAAGATCAACTTGGTGCGGCTGGTATGGGGGATATTGCGGCCTTCTGGCAGCAATAGGGTGTTGTAGCCATTTGGTAAATTGCGGATGTAGGCGGCAATACCCAATTCTTCGGCTAAGGCTACAATGGCCTCCAGGGGAGTGTCGGGATTCCCTACGGTGATGTTTTCGAGGATGGTTCCAGTAAAAAGATTGGATTCCTGAATGTAGTCGCCGATGTTGCCACGCAAACTGCACAAATCCAGACTTTTCAAAGGGAAACCATTGTAGGCAATGCTGCCTTCAAAATCAGCATAAATTCCGGCCAAGAGCTGCAGCAGGGTACTTTTTCCTGAGCTTTGACTGCCTGCAATACAAACCCGTTCCCCTGGGTTGACCTCCAAGGAAATACCATTCAATGTGTGTCGATCTGAATCTTCAAATTTGAAGCTCAGGTTTTCAACCTGCAAATGCATTGGCTTTTCCCGATCAATTTGGTCAAAACGCAGGCCGTCACTTTTTTCAACCGGCAGATCGGTTACAAAGCCTAGTTTGTCCAGCGCGGTCAATACATCATAGATGGACTCCATGGTCAGGATCAACTTTTCCACGTTGCCAATCACCAGGATCACCACAATTTCTGCAGCTACAAACTGACCGATGGTCATCTCGTTGTTGATGACCAAATAGCTGCCCAAAGCCAGCAAGGCAAAAGTGATCGATACTTTGAAAGCAACGATGACCGCGTACTGGAACTTGAGTACTTTGAAATGTTCGGCTCGATTGTCGAGGTATTTGGACACCAAGCCATCGGTGCGCCGCAAAGGGTAGGGGGTGTAGCCCGCCATTTTGAAAGTGTTCAGCGAGCGCGCCATTTCTTCCAGCCAAAACACTACCTCGTATTTGTATTTCGATTCCTTCAAACTGGTCGATAAACCTCGTGGCCCCGTAAAACGATACACCAAAAAGAGCAATAACCCCAAAAAAACGCCAAAAAAGGCAAAAAAGGAATGGTAAAAGGCCATCAGGATCACCCCGAAAGTAATATTGAGGATGGCCTCGGAAAAATCGATGAGGATTTTGGGCAAGCCTTTTTGCAAATTGAGGGTATCAAAAAAACGATTGACCAATTCTGGAGGATAAAAGCGCGTCAGGGCGTCCTGTTTTAAACGGGGTAGACGGAACGAAAAATCAAAAGAACTGCGCACAAAGACCCGTCGCTGAATGGTCTCCATGATGGTGATCTGCATGATTTTGATGATACCCGTCAAGGCAGTACCGATGGTCACTACACCAATTAACAACCATAGAGAGGCAGAAAAATCGCCCCCACTGATCAGGCCAATGATGGCCTGTACACCCAGGGGTAAAATCAACCCGACCAGACCAGCAAAGATGGAGTTGATATAGATGTAAGAGATGTCTTTCCGGTCAAGCCGTAACAATTGAAAGAAACGCTTTAGAGGATGAATATTGGAGTTCCCTGCCATTCAAATTTAAATTTTCAGATTAAGATCACTATAGGGCGAAAAAAAATAAGTGCTTCATTTTGTCAATGGATTAGATAAATAAACGATTCATTTTAAGTTTCTTATCTAATCCTTTGACTCAGAAAAAATGAACACTTATTTTTGCCCAACTACTACGCACAAATTAACTC
>JAAFHQ010000032.1 GCA_013298445.1 Chitinophagales bacterium
TGGTCGTGCCAACTCAACCATGGAATTCTCACACTTCGCAGCAGCGCCTAACAACGTAGCGAAAGACGTGATTAAAAAGGCCAAAGGCAACAAATAAACTTGGCAACCCACGGTTTAACCGTGGGGGCCTACCACAAAACCAACCCATGGCTTCAGCCATGGGCTGGCTCGTGGAACACATAAAAAAACTTCAGCAAAAGCCGCCGAAGTTCATTCATTGACATACACAAATCAGATTTTCAGGCATGAATCAGAAAATCAGAATCAAACTCCGCTCTTATGACCACAATTTGGTGGATAAGTCGACGGAGAAAATAGTTAAAACAGTACGTAATAGTGGTGCCGTTGTTACTGGCCCGATTCCGCTGCCCACTGAGAAGAAAATTTTTACCGTGCTCCGTTCTCCGCACGTCAACAAGAAGTCTCGTGAGCAGTTCCAATTGCGGACCCACAAACGTCTGATTGAAATTTACACGCCTACTCAAAAAACGGTAGATGCGCTGTCCAAGTTGGAATTGCCTAGTGGCGTAGACATTCAGGTTAAGTTGACGTAATTGATTGCGTTAGTTTTTACATGCGTTATTGCATGCGAATCAATTAATTGCAATTCATTGTTAAAATCAAGAAGTGATGAACGGACTGATTGGTAAAAAAATTGGCATGACCAGTGTTTACGATAGCACTGGTAAAAGCGTGGCGTGCACCGTTATTGAAGCAGGTCCTTGTGTAGTGACACAAGTGAAGACCGAGCAAACCGACGGATACACTGCCCTTCAGTTGGCTTTTGGCGACGCCAAAACAAACAACACCACCAAGCCTCTCAAAGGCCATTTTGAAAAAGCAAGTACTGATCCAAAACATAAGTTGGTTGAGTTTCGCGATTTCTCTGCTCCAGAGAAAACCCTTGGCGAAATCATCAAGGTGGACGAAGTCTTCGCTGAAGGCGACATGGTTCACGCAGTAGGAGTCACCAAAGGTAAAGGTTTCCAGGGCGTTGTTAAACGCTACGGATTTGCCGGTGTAGGTGGTCAGACCCACGGTCAGCACAACCGACTACGTGCCCCAGGTTCTATGGGTGCATCTTCTTATCCTTCCCGCGTATTCAAAGGCAAACGTCTTCCTGGTCGTACTGGGGGTGACAATGTGAAGGTCAAGAACCTCAAAGTACTCAAGGTATTTGCAGACCAGAATCTCATCTTGGTAAAAGGTGCAATTCCTGGACACAAAGGTGCCTACGTTATTCTGGAGAAAAAGTAATCGTTAACGGCCTCGTGGCGAGTTAAATTCAAGAAACATGAAATTGGATGTTTTCAATATTCAGGGCGAAAAGACCGGTAGAGCCGTTGACCTTCCAGATGACGTTTTCGGCGGTGAGCCGAATGAGCACGTACTTTACCTCGCGGTGAAGCAATATCTGGCCAATCAGCGCCAAGGTACCCACAAATCTAAAGAACGCTGGGAAATCAGCGGTTCTACACGCAAGTTGCACCGTCAGAAGGGAACCGGTGGTTCTCGTAAAGGTGACATCAATAGCCCATTGTTCCCAGGTGGTGCCCGGGTTTTCGGACCACGCCCACGGGATTATGAGCAAAAATTGAACAAAAAAGTTAAACGTCTGGCACGTAAATCAGCGCTTAGTGCTAAAGCTAAGACCGGTTCCATCGTGATCATTGAAGACCTTAACTTCGAAACGCCAAAGACCAAAACTTTTGTCGAAATGTTGAGCAAACTCAATGTTGGCAAAAAATCATTGGTTGTCGTAGCAGAGCAAAACGAAAATGTACACCTCTCCAGCCGCAACATCCCAAATACCAAGTTGGTGCGTGCTCAGGACGTGAACACTTACGAAATCATGTACGCGAATACACTGGTACTGTCCGAAGGTTCGATTCAAAAGATTGTTGAAACTCTGGCTTGATCCGTATCCGGGTAGCCGTAAGAATAGTTGAAAGATGGCAAAGAAAGATGTTCTCATCCAGCCGCTGATCACGGAAAAAGCAGAGAAATTGTCCAGTACGCTGAACAAGTACTCCTTTATCGTGCATCGGAAAGCCAACAAAGTAGAGATCAAGAAAGCAGTTGAAGCTTTCTATGGAGTAAACGTTGAAGCCGTTAACACCTTGGTGGTTCCTGGCAAACTCAAATCTCGCTCTACTCGTACTGGTGTAGTACGTGGCCGTGTACCGGCGTATAAGAAAGCAATTGTTACCCTCGCCGAAGGCGAAAACATTGACTTCTTCGCAGAATTGTAATTTGTGCAACCGTAGTATCGCTACTGTTGCCATTAATCAAGGCTTGTTCGAGTCGGCGAAACAATTATGGTGGTTTCGATCCGGCGATGAACGCCAAAGACCATAACAATGGCAGTTAAAAAGATGAATCCGGTTACTCCGGGATCGCGTTATCGGGTTGGTCAGACCTTCACAGAATTGACCACAGATACGCCAGAAAGAAGCCTGATGGCACCGCTGAAAAAGAGCGGTGGCCGTAATAACCAGGGTCGCTTGACTATGCGTCAGCGCGGTGGAGGCCACAAACGCCGTTACCGTGTCATCGACTTCAAGCGGGACAAGGAAGGAATGGTAGCTACCGTTAAAACCATCGAGTATGACCCCAACCGTACTGCGTTCATCGCATTGGTTGAGTATGCTGATGGCGAAAAGCGCTACATCATTGCTCCTGATGGACTGAAAGTAGGTGCTGAAATTTCTTCTGGTGATGGTGCTGCACCCAATACAGGCAATGCACTTTTCCTGAAAGACGTTCCACTCGGTTCCAGCATCCACGCCATCGAGTTGAACCCAGGTAAAGGTGCCGCTTTAGCGCGTAGTGCAGGTACTTATGGTGTCCTGAACGGTCGTGAAGGCAAATATGCAGTGGTTAAATTACCTTCTGGTGAAATGCGCCGCATCCTGCTCACTTGTAAAGCAACCATTGGTACTACCTCTAATGGTGACCACGGTTTGCAAGTATTGGGCAAAGCGGGCCGCAATCGTTGGTTGGGCCGTCGTCCTCACGTACGTGGGGTAGCCATGAACCCTGTCGATCACCCCATGGGTGGTGGTGAAGGTCGTGCTTCCGGTGGTCACCCACGTAACCGCAAAGGTATGCCTGCTAAAGGTTTCAAAACCCGCGATAAAAATAAGGCTTCCAACAAGCTTATTATTTCTCGGAGAAAAACTAAAAATCCATAAGCAGCTATCAGTTATAAGCCATCAGCTATCAGATGAATATTTTCTCTGCCAGCTGATAGCTGAAAGCTGAAAGCTAAAAGCTGATATCTGACAATGGCAAGATCAATCAAAAAGGGACCCTACGTGTTCCATAGACTATTGGAAAAGGTCCTTGCATCAAAGGATGCAAAGAAGAAGGGCGTGATCAAAACCTGGTCTCGGGCTTCGATGATCATCCCCGATATGGTGGGTGAAACCATCGCCGTTCACAATGGCAAAACTTTCGTACCCGTTTTCGTTACTGAAAACATGGTAGGTCACAAGTTGGGCGAATTTTCCCCAACCCGTAATTACAAAGGTCACTCTGGCAACCGTAAGAAATAAAAAGACATGCAAGCTGTAGCAAAACTCAAAAATGTTACGATGTCGGCCCGCAAGATGCGTCTTGTGGTTGACAACATCCGCGGGCAGAAGGTGGAAGATGCCATCAACATCCTGCGCTTTACCAAGAAAGAAGCTGCGGTGTGGTTGGAAAAATTAGTTCGTAGTGCGGTTGCCAACTGGGAGTACAAACTGGAAGGTAACGAAAGTGCCGACGAATACAACCTCTACATCAAGACGGCTTTTGTTGATGGTGGTACCATCGTTAAGCGTTTCCGCCCAGCCCCACACGGCCGTGCGCACCGCATTCGCAAACGTACCAACCACGTAACGATCATAGTGGAAAACCGCATCGCGGTTCCTGGTGTCGATGATCAAGCGGTGGTGGTAGAAGAAGTAACTAACTAAAAATTCAACTACACCATCATATGGGTCAGAAGACAAATCCAATCGGCAATCGCCTGGGAATCATCAGAGGTTGGGAATCCAACTGGTTCGGAGGCAAGGATTATGCTGCAAAAGTAGTTGAGGACGAAAAAATCCGCAATTACCTCAATGCACGGGTAAACAAAGGTGGCATCGCTCGGATCGTAATCGAGCGCACCCTCAAGCGCGTTACCGTAACTATCCACACTTCCCGCCCCGGTATCATTATCGGTAAAGGTGGGCAGGAAGTTGATCGCATCCGCGAAGAGTTGAAAAAATTGACGAGCAAAGACGTTCAGATCAACATTACGGAGATCCGTAAGCCAGAACTGGATGCCAATATCGTTGCAGAATCCATTGCCAAGCAATTGGAAGCACGCATCAACTATCGCCGTGCCATCAAAATGGCTATCCAATCTACCATCCGAGCAGGAGGAGAAGGAATCAAAGTACGCATCTCTGGCCGTTTGAACGGTGCAGAAATGGCGCGTACAGAAGAATACAAAGAAGGCCGTACACCATTGCATACTTTCCGTGCAGATATTGATTACTCTTGGAAAGAAGCATTGACAGTGTATGGTAAAATCGGCATCAAGTGCTGGATTTGCAAGGGTGAAGTATTGGGCAAGCGTGAGCTGACTCCATCTTCCGCACCTTCCAATACCACTCAGGCTGGTGGACAAGGCCAGGGCCAGAACCGTCGTGATGGCGGTGGCGGTGGCGGACGTGGTCGTGGTGGCGAACGTGGCGAAGGCCGTGGCAACAACGATAGAAATCGCGGCGGTGGCGGCGGTGGTGATCGTCGGCGCGGTGGCGGCGGCGGCGGTGGCAACACTGGCGGTGGCGGCGGCAACAACCGCGGTGGCGGCGGAGCAGGTGGCCCACGCAAACGTTAAGCAATAAGCAAATGCTTTAAATTTTTTTTCGCGGGGAGTTAAAACTTACTGCGAAAAAAAATTTAAAGCTGGGCTTAGAATATTTCAATCCAAAGCAGTACCTTTGCCAGACTTTTTCAAAAAGCTGGCAGGTTTTGGCTATTTTACTGAAATTCTGCTAAATACATAAACAATGTTACAGCCAAAGAGAACGAAATACCGCAAGCAGCAGAAGGGCAGAATGAAAGGTCTGGCCATCAAAGGCGGTACAATCGCGTTTGGGACATTTGGTCTTAAGGCAATTACTGGCGCACGGCTTACCAACCGTCAGATCGAATCGGCTCGTATTGCGATGACTCGTTCTATGAAACGCGAAGGTAAAGTGTGGATCCGTATTTTCCCCGACAAACCGATTACCAAGAAGCCTCAAGAAGTGCGGATGGGTAAAGGTAAGGGTGCCGTGGATCATTGGGTAGCACAGGTAAAACCAGGTCGCATCATGTTTGAGCTTGATGGCGTTTCAGCTGAAGTAGCTCAGGCAGCACTGCGTCTTGCTGCGCAAAAATTGCCAGTATTGACCAAAATCGTGACTCGTCCCGATGCTACTGTTTAATGCATTACGCATTTAGATAGTTGTCAGATATTAGTTTTGGCGCAGTGCAACACGCATTGGTGCGGAAACCCAATCTGGCAGCGATGCTTTATATCAAAATTAATTTTTTAAGCCAATGGCAAACAACAAGTTAACAGGGCTAAAAGAGTTGACTGAGGAGGTTTTGCAAGATGAACTTGACAACTCCGAATCACTCTACCGTAAAATGAAGTTTGAGCATGCCATCAAAGGGTTAGCAAACCCGATGGAACTGCGCGATCTTCGCCGTAATATTGCCCGGCTCAACAATGAGCTTCGTAGTCGGCAGGTTGCTACAATGAGTGCGGATGAGTTGGCACTACGTTCTAAAATTCGTGCAAGACGTCGTAAAAAGTAAGGAAGATGGAAAGGAATCTGAGAAAAACGCGTGTCGGCGTCGTGACAAGCAACAAAATGAACAAAACAGTTGCTGTAACAGTAGAGCGTAAGCTACGCCACCCTATTTACGGTAAATTCGTGAAGAAGACCAAGAGTTTTATGGCCCACGATGAGAACAATGATTGCAGCATCGGTGATGTTGTTAAAATCATGGAAACTCGTCCCATGAGCAAACTCAAGCGCTGGCGCTTGGTCGAAATCATCGAAAGAGCGAAATAACCCACGAATTCATTCGTGGGGTTGTTCAAATCTACACGGTTTTTTCGATGGGATGATTATCCGTGTGTTTACGATTTATTTTTCCTGCAAAGGAAATAAATCCTCTAAAACCAGACGTCAACCATGATCCAACAGGAATCCAGACTCAAAGTAGCCGACAACAGCGGAGCCAAAGAAGTGCTCTGTATTCGTGTACTCGGTGGTTCAGGCCGCCGCTACGCGTCAGTAGGCGATAAAATTGTCGTTGCCGTGAAAGATGCCTCCCCAGGAGGTATCAAAAAAGGTAGCGTTTCCAAAGCTGTTATCGTTCGTACCAAAAAGGAAATTCGCCGTAAAGACGGTTCCTATATCCGTTTCGACGACAACGCTTGCGTATTGTTGAACAACCAAGACGAGCCACGTGGAACCCGTATTTTCGGCCCAGTAGCTCGTGAGTTGCGCGAGAAGGAGTATATGCGTATTGTATCTCTTGCTCCTGAGGTACTTTAACCCAAGCGTCGCAAGCGCTATCAATTCGTCGAACAATGGCAGATAAAAAAACAAATACAAAAAGACATACTCCCAAACTGAAGATCAAGAAGGGAGATATGGTCTTTGTAATCGCTGGCGCCTATAAGAATCTCAAAGAGACTAGAGAGGTGCTGGAAGTGTATCCGGCTGAAAACCGTGCACTGATCAAGGATGTTAACGTGCGCATGAAACACCGCAAAGCTACGCAGGACGCAGCTGGTGGGATCGAAGAAATGCTGGCACCCATCCACATCTCCAACCTCATGATTGTAGACCCAAAAGAAGGCAAACCTTCTCGTGTAGGACGTAAAGAGGTTGATGGCAAGTTGGTTCGTTATTCTAAAAAATCAGGCGAAATCATTAAGTGATGAGTTACTTTCCTAGACTGAAGAAAAAATACAATGAGGAGGTGATCAGTGCCTTGATGGAACAGTTCCAATACAGCTCCATCATGGAAGTGCCTCGCTTGGTTAAGATTTCGATCAACCAAGGTATCGGTGCTGCTACCCAGGATAAAAAAATGGTTGACAATGCGATCGAAGAAATGACGCGTATTGCTGGCCAAAAAGCAGTTCCTACCAGAGCCAAGACCTCCATTTCTAACTTTAAACTGCGTGAAGGCATGCCAATCGGCGCTCGGGTTACCCTGCGCAACATTCGCATGTACGAGTTCTTAGATCGTCTGATCTCAGCTGCTCTTCCTCGCGTACGTGACTTCCGGGGCATCAACGACAAAAGTTTCGACGGTCGTGGCAACTATTCAATGGGCATTACCGAGCAGATCATCTTCCCGGAAATCGATATTGAAAAGATCACCCGTATGGCTGGTTTCGATATTACCTTCGTAACTACGGCCAAAACCGATGCTGAAGCATTGGCATTGTTGAAACTGTTGGGTCTTCCATTCAAGAACCAGAAATCAAACTAATATACCGTGGCAAAGAAGTCAATTATCGCTCGGGAAGTAAAAAGAGCCAAGTTGGTTGCTAAATACGCTGATTTGCGCAAGCAACTGAAGGAGGAAGGCAACTGGGAAGAACTGGATAAACTGCCCCGCAACTCTAACCCTATTCGTATGCACAACCGCTGTCAGTTGACCGGTCGTCCAAAGGGTTATATGCGCCAGTTTGGTCTTTGCCGGGTTAAGTTCCGCGAAATGGCCCTTTACGGCAAAATCCCGGGTATCACCAAAAGCAGTTGGTAAACAGCAATTTATTAACAGTTGGTCAGGTTCCGCGTTTATGGATAACTTGTTGAAAAACAGGTTTAGAGAACGGAAAACCGGCTAGCGAAACATCATAACGATGGCATTTTCAGATCCTATCGCAGATTATCTGACGCGCATTCGCAACGCGCAGCAAGCGGGACACCGCATCGTAGATATTCCTGCTTCTAAGTTGAAAAAAGCAATCACCGAGATTCTTTACGAGCAAGGTTATATCCTGAAATACAAATTTGAGGACAACGTAGGTAAAGGTGGTCAGGGTGTGATTAAAGTCGCATTGAAGTATGACCCAATCACCCGTAAACCGGTGATTCGTGAGTTGGGCCGTATTTCTAAGCCTGGTTTGCGTAAGTACGCTAAAGCCGACGGGCTCCCTCGGATTATCAATGGTCTTGGTTTGGCAATTGTTTCTACTTCTCAAGGCGTGATGTCTGACAAGAAAGCACGCGAGTTGAATGTAGGTGGCGAATTGCTCTGCTACATTTATTAATTAACCACTCAAATCAACTAAGATGTCTCGAGTAGGTAGAGCTCCGATCGAACTTCCCAAGGGGATAGAAATAAATGTCAGCAAGGGCAATCTGGTTACAGTAAAGGGCCCTAAAGGTCAATTGCAACAACAAATTGATCCAGATCTGACGCTTGAAATTGGCGATGGCTCATTGGAAGTTAAACGTCCAACTGACCAAAAACGCCACCGCGAAGTACATGGATTGTTCCGTGCCTTGATCAATAACATGGTTCAAGGTGTTTCCACGGGTTATGTGAAAGAAATGGAAATTTTTGGGGTAGGTTTTCGTGCCGCCAGCAATGGACAATGGCTGGAACTGTCCCTAGGTTATTCTCACCCCATTTTGTTCCGCATTCCACAGGAAATCAAGGTAGAAACCCGCCAAGATAAAGGTCAGAACCCAATCATCAAATTGGAGTGCATCGACAAAGAACTCTTGGGCCAGGTATGTGCCAAAATCCGCGGTTTCCGTAAGCCAGAGCCTTACAAAGGCAAAGGTATCCGTTTTGTTGGTGAAGCGATTCGCCGCAAAGCTGGTAAAACCAGTGGTAAAAAGTAATCGTAGGGGCAACCCTACGTGGTTGCTCTTGGGTAGCCACACTGGGCTATCCGTACGAAAAAATAAAAACAGGACCTTGGGTTTGGCTGCATAGCCCTACACTAAGGTCGTAAACCAAAAGTGATATGAAACTCACTAAAGAGAATAAAAGACGGCGGATTCACTACCGCGTGCGTAAAAAAATTACGGGCACGGCAGCAAGACCACGGCTTTCTGTATACCGCAGTAACAAGTCAATTTATGCCCAGATCATCGACGATTTGACGGGTCATACCTTGACTTCTGCTTCTTCAATTGAAGCGGCAGTGGAAAAAACTGTGAATAAATCTGAGCAAGCAAAAGCTGTGGGCAAAATCCTGGCTGAACGTGCCGCTCAGTTGAACATCAGCGCCGTAGTATTTGACCGCGGCGGTTATCTGTACCATGGTCGGGTGAAAGCGTTAGCCGATGGCGCACGCGAAGCCGGATTATCTTTCTAAAAACCATTAACCATACAAGATAATGGCTAAACAGAGTGCACACAGGGTAGCTCCTGCCGAAACAGAACTCAAAGAAAAGCTGGTACAGCTCAACCGCGTAGCGAAGGTTACCAAAGGTGGTCGTACATTTAGCTTTGCTGCAATTGTTGTAGTAGGTGATGGAAAAGGAACAGTTGGTCACGGCTTGGGAAAAGCCCGCGACGTTTCTGAAGCCATCGCCAAAGCCGTAGACGATGCCAAGAAAAACTTGGTTCGTGTACCAATATACAAAGGAACAATTCCTCACGAAGTGAAAGGTAAATTCAAAGCCGGTAGCGTTTTGATTAGACCTGCTTCTGATGGTACCGGGGTAATCGCTGGTGGTGCTATGCGCGCCGTACTGGAAATTGCCGGAGTACACAATGTATTGGCAAAATCTCAAGGTTCGTCGAACCCACACAACGTGGTAAAGGCAACCATCACTGCACTTTCACTGCTGCGTGACCCAGGGGTAATTGCCAAGCAACGGAATATTTCTCTGGATAAAATGTTCAATGGTTGATCGGGCGCCATGTCCGCATCGTTTTGTTCATGTTTTAAAACAAGAAGATCATGGCTAAGATCAAAATTACCAAGGTCAAAAGCACGATTGATCGTCCTAAAAATCAAAAACTTACCATGACTGCCCTAGGGTTGAATAAGGTAAGTTCCACTGTGGTGCACGAAGTTACACCACAGATTTTAGGGATGGTACGTGTGGTAGCCCACCTCGTGAAGGTGGAAGATGTGAAGGAATAATTTCTTTGACGAATGGCAACTCTCGGCGGTGAATCGTTATTTTTTATAACTTGCGTGCTCACCGCTGATTTGCTCAAAACATAATGCAATGGAATTGCATAATTTGAAACCTGCACAAGGTTCTAACAAAAGTAGAAAACGCATCGCGCGTGGCCAGGGTTCTGGTCACGGGGGTACTTCTACTCGTGGTCACAAAGGGGATGGGGCCCGTTCGGGTCACTACACCAAGCGTAACTTTGAAGGTGGTCAAATGCCACTTCAAATGCGTTTGCCGAAGGTCGGCTTTAAAAACCCGAACCGCGTAAGCTACGTTCCATTTAACTTGGGTCAAATTCAGGAAATCGCTGAGAAACACGGCGTGGACACCATCAGTGCTGAATTTTTACTGGAGAAAGGCTACACCAGCCGGACTGAAAAGGTAAAAATCCTAGGTGCAGGTGAACTGACAGCTAAATTGAACGTAAGTGCTCACGCGTGTTCTGCATCTGCCAAGGAAGCCATCGAGAAACTCGGCGGAAGTGTAAACATCGCTTAATTCTGAACGATGAAAAGGTTTTTCACCACTCTTCGTAACATTTGGGAGATTAAGGAATTGCGTACGCGCATTTTGTTCACACTCGGAATGATTCTGATCTTCCGCGTTGGCTCCTTTATCGTACTCCCAGGCGTGCTTCCTTCAGTTCTGGAGGCGCAATCTCAAAGTGATGACAATTCACTCTTGGGTTTGATCAACGCTTTCACGGGTGGCGCCTTTAGCCAAGCCTCGGTTTTTGCGTTGGGTATTATGCCCTACATTACCGCATCGATCATCATTCAGTTGTTGGGCTTTGCCGTTCCTTACTTCCAACGTTTGCAAACCAAAGAAGGGGAATCCGGGCGCAAAAAACTGAACTCGATCACCCGTTTGTTGACGGTGGCCATTACCTTGGTACAAGGTGGCGGTTACCTGCGCTACTTGTTCTTCTTGAAAGCAGTTGATCCCAATATTCCTCAAGGTATTTTCTGGTTCTCCAACATCATCATCCTGGCTGCCGGTACGGTATTCGCGATGTGGTTGGGCGAAAAAATTACCGATAAGGGTTTGGGCAACGGTACTTCCTTGATCATCATGGCGGGTATCATAGCACGTCTTCCTTTTGCTCTGGGCTTCGAATTCCAATCTCAATTGGACAGCAATGGTTTGTTGTTCTTTGTAGTGGAAATGGCGCTCTGGTTTGGTGTCGTCTTGCTATCGATCATGATTATTCAGGCGGTGCGGCGAATACCCATTCAAATGGCTAAAAAAGCAGTAGGCCGAAACGACAGTGTAGGCATGCGCTCTGAGCAGGATTATATCCCACTTAAGCTCAATGCTTCTGGTGTAATGCCGATTATCTTTGCACAGGCTTTGATGTTCCTGCCTACTACGGCAGCTCAATTCAGTGCAACTGGTGGTACTGCAACTACTGGTATTCTGGCTGCTTTGAACGACTTTACTAGTGTGCCTTACAACTTGGTCTACTTCCTGTTGATCGTTGTATTCACCTATGTGTATACCGCTCTGATCGTCAACCCGCAAAACTATGCGGAATACCTCAAGCGCAACAACGCTTTCATTCCTTCGGTAAAACCAGGACAACCAACTGCTGATTACATCGATGCCATTACTTCCCGCATTACCCTGCCTGGTGCAGTATTTTTGGGAATTATTGCGATTCTGCCTGCTTTTGCAGCTGGAATTGGCATCAACCGTAACTTTGCAGTGTTCTTTGGTGGTACTTCCTTGCTGATCATGATTTCGGTTATTCTGGACACCCTGCAGCAAATTGAAAGCCATTTGTTGATGCGTAAGTACGAAGGTTTGACTAAGTCTGGACGGATTCAAGGCCGTGCCACACAAAGCCGCCTTCAAGGTATTGGCGACTCAATCTAAACGAGTTTATCCAAAACTTCGCTCAATTAAAGGCGGTTGGTAAATTGGCCAGTCGCCTTTAATTGCTAGTGATCGAGTGCAATTGGTCATTTTTTTCGGTTGACCATACTCAATAATGACTCTATGGTATATTACAAAACTGATGAAGAGGTAGAATACATTCGCAAAAGTTGTCTCTTGGTTTGTGACGCTTTAGCTCATGTAGCCTCTATCATTCGTCCAGGTATTACCGCCAAAGAGATTGATACCGCTGCTGAGACATTGATTCGCGATCACGGTGCAGTACCTGCATTTAAAGGATATCGTGGCTTTCCAGCCACCCTTTGTGTTTCCATCAATGAGCAGGTAGTACACGGCATTCCTACGGAATCTATCGTTTTTAACGATGGCGACATCGTATCGGTGGATTGTGGTGTGCAGTGGAACGGTTTTTTTGGTGATGCAGCCTATACTTTCCCGCTCGGCAATGTCGGCGAAAAAGTAATGGAACTGTGCCGGATAACCAAAACCTCACTTTACAAAGGTATTGAACAGGCAGTAGTGGGCCACCGCGTAGGTGACATCAGCTTTGCCATTCAAAACTACGTTGAGAAGGGTTTTAATCTCGGGATTGTACGTGAATTGGTTGGGCATGGGGTCGGTCGTAATTTGCACGAAGAACCCGAAGTTCCCAATTACGGCAAGCGGGGCAAAGGCATAAAAATGCTGGACGGCTTGGTCATTGCAATTGAACCGATGGTGAACCTGGGAAAAAAAGAAGTGATGACGGCTAAAGATGGCTGGACGGTTGCCGCTAAGGATCGTTTGCCCTCGGCCCACTACGAACATACTGTGGTGGTTCGCCGTCAAAAAGCAGACATTCTTTCCAGCCACGTACCTATTGAGGCCGCAATTGCCAAAAATAGTGAAGTAAGGGAAGTAAGTTTAAAAGGCGCAGGGGTCTTACAACCCGCCTAATTGGACTTATTGCCCATTAACTGTAATTTTTTTCAAGGAATGAGGAGAAAGATCAACAAACATGTTTATCTTTGCACTCCGAAATCGGACCATGGCTAAAAAAGATTTGATCAAACAAGACGGAATTATTGAAGAAGCACTCTCTAACGCAATGTTTAGAGTGCGTCTCGAAAATGATCACCAGATCATTGCCACCATTTCCGGGAAAATGCGTATGAACTACATCCGTATCCTCCCTGGTGACAAAGTTTCGGTGGAAATGTCACCCTACGATTTATCGCGGGGGCGCATCATTTATCGCTACAAGTAATCGCCGTCCGCTGTTTGGAATACCTGATAAACAACTCGAACCATGAAAGTTAGAGCATCGGTTAAGAAACGATCTGTAGATTGTAAGATCGTTCGCAGGAAGGGCAAAGTTTACATCATTAACAAGAAAAATCCTAAGATGAAGCAGCGCCAGGGTTAATTCCCAATGCTGCTAGGATTATTAAAAGCACACGAAGATGGCTCGTATCGCAGGTATCGATCTACCCAGACACAAGCGCGGCGTTATTGCCCTTACTTATATCTTTGGCGTTGGTGCAACCACCGCAAGTAAAGTATTGGCTGATGCTGGTGTGAGTGAAGACACGAAGGTAGAAGCTTGGACTGACGACAACATTCGCGAGATTTCTCGCATTGTCACTTCCGAGTATAAGACCGAGGGTGAACTAAAAACAGAAGTTACGATGAGCATCAAGCGTTTGCAGGATATTGCCTGCTACCGCGGATTGCGTCACCGTAAAGGACTACCTCTGCGTGGACAACGTACTCGTACAAATGCTCGTACGCGTAAAGGACCACGTAAAACGGTGGCTAACAAGAAGAAAGCAACCAAGTAATATCGGCATAGAAGAGGTCGAAGCTTTCGGATCATTTCCCACGATTAAAATCCTGGGTGGCCGGAATACCTTCACTATTCTTTTATGTGCCTGATTCAAAAACATTTTTATTAAATGGCAAAGGCGAATAAGAAAGTTAAGAAGCGCAATGTAAAAGTTGAATCGGAAGGGTACGCATTCGTACAGGCTACGTTCAACAACATCATTGTCTCGTTAACTAACAAAACTGGCCAGGTGATATCCTGGTCTTCAGCAGGTAAGTCGGGGTTCAAAGGTTCCAAAAAGAACACCCCTTATGCCGCTCAGGTGGCTGCGACAGATGCAGGTAAGGTAGCTTACGATGCAGGAATGCGTGTTGCTGAAGTTTTCGTTAAAGGTCCGGGCTCTGGCCGTGAAGCCGCTATCCGCGCGCTTGACCAAGCTGGTATCCGTGTGACGAAAATTAAAGATGTGACGCCGGTACCCCACAATGGCTGCCGCCCTCCGAAACGTAGACGTGTATAATCCTTAAAAGCAATTTATCACAATGGCAAGATATACGGGTCCAAAGACCAAGAAAGCAAGATCGTTCGGAGAAGCCATTTACGGTCCTGATAAGTACTTTGAACGGCGCAAGTTCCCTCCTGGACAGCACGGCACAAGTCGCAAGCGCAAACAGCGCTCTGATTACGCAGTTCAGCTAACTGAAAAGCAAAAAGCTAAATATATCTATGGTGTTTTGGAACGTCAGTTCCGTGGCACTTTTGAAAGAGCTACCGCGAAGCACGGGGTAACCGGTGAATGGTTGCTCAAATTGCTCGAAGCTCGTTTGGATAATGTGGTTTTTCGCATCGGTTTGGCTCGTACCCGCAGTGGTGCACGCCAATTGGTTAGCCACAAACACATCCTGGTAAACGGTATTGTATCCAACAGTCCTTCTCATCAGCTTCGCCCCGGCGACGTGATTTCCGTACGTGGAAAATCTCAAAGCATGGATGTAATTAAGGACAGCGTTGCCAACCGCAACCCAGAATCACGCAGATACACTTGGCTGGAATTCAGCCAAGATAAACTAGAAGGTCGTTTCATTGAGTATCCTACTCGGGACATGATTCCAGAGAAGATCAATGAACAGCTGATCGTCGAATTGTACTCCAAGTAATCGCAACGTTTAGGCGTTTAAAGGTTTTATTTTATAGCTGGAGAATGAACAATTCGAGGGTATAAAATAAAGCCTTTAAGTGCTTCAACATACTTTGTTTGAAGATCCGTTGGAAGACGTTCTGACGTGTAGAGACCGGTCAATTCATCCTTCTCAAAGTCCATTATCCGCATATGAGCATTCTTAATTTCCAGAAGCCGGACAAGATCGTAATGCAAAAAGCCAACGATTTTGAAGGTCTTTTTGAGTTTAAACCCCTTGAACCAGGCTTCGGTCAAACTGTAGGTAACTCCCTTCGCCGGGTGTTGCTCTCTTCCCTGGAAGGCTATGCAATTTCTGCAGTGCGCGTCGCTGGTGTCGATCATGAGTTCGGTACCATCCGTGGCGTTGTAGAAGATGTAGTGGAGATCATCCTGAACCTCAAGCAAGTTCGCCTGAAGAAAATGATGGGTGACGAAGACATCAACACCGAAAAAATCTACCTGACCATCAATGGTAAGGAAGAGTTTCGCGCTGGTGACATCGAAGACCACACCAACGTTTTCCGGGTGATGAACCCTGAATTGTTGTTGTGCACCATGGAGCCATTCGTCAACCTGGAGGTGGAATTAACCATCACCAAGGGCCGTGGCTACGTACCTGCCGACGACAACCTGCCTAAAGATGCACCCATCGGCGTAATTCCGGTTGATGCCATCTATACCCCGATCAAAAATGTGTCTTATCGCATTGAGAACACGCGGGTTGGGCAACGTACTGACTACGAAAAGTTGACCATTGAGGTGAAAACGGACGGAACCATCCACCCCGAAGACGCCATCAAAGAAGCTTCTCGTATCATGATCCAGCACCTGATGCTGATCACCGACGAAAACATCACCTTCGATGATGCTTCCAGCCGCGAAGACAACATTGTGGACGAGCACATCCTCCACATGCGCAAGCTGCTGAAAACTTCACTCGAAGATTTGGACCTGTCCGTCCGTGCGTACAACTGTCTCAAGGCTGCCAAGATCAACACCTTGGCCGAATTGGTACACTACGACACCCACGAGCTGCTCAAGTTCCGCAACTTTGGTAAGAAGTCTTTGGTAGAAATCGAAGAACTCCTCCAGGAAAAGGGACTTACCTTCGGCATGGACTTGTCCAAGTACAAACTCGACGAAGAGTAAAGAACGGGTGTGTGTTTGGGTGTGATCGTGTGGGTGTGAGCCCCCGCTACCCAAGGTACTACCTTCGACCTTAAACTTAGGCAACCCACGGTTTTAACCGTGGGAGCCCACATACACGATCCAACCCATGGCTTTAGCCGTGGGGAAACTGTGTGGGAGCCTACATACATCACCACCCCATAACTTAGTTGTGGGACCTTGCAATAACCGTCGCTTCCCGCGATAGTGTTGCGAAGACAAGAACTCAATAAAATGAGACACGGAAAAAAACACAACCACCTTGGCCGTAAGGCCGAGCACCGCCAGGCTCTGTTGATGAACCTGAGCATCGCGCTGATCACACACAAGCGCATCACCACTACTTTGGCCAAGGCAAAAGCACTGCGTGTGCATTTGGAGCCTCTGGTAACCAAAGCCAAAGACGACTCTACTCACAACCGCCGCGTAGTGTTCAGCTACCTCCAGAACAAGGAGGCGATCAAGGAGTTGTTTGATGTAGTTGGACCAAAAATCGGGGATCGTCCCGGTGGTTACCTC
>JAAFHQ010000320.1 GCA_013298445.1 Chitinophagales bacterium
CGGACGATTGTTTCGGGTATTGCTGAGCATTTTAGTCCGGAGGAATTGCCGGGGAAACAGGTGGTGGTTGTGGCGAATCTGGCTCCGCGCAAATTGCGGGGGATTGAATCGAATGGGATGATTTTGAGCGCGGAGGAGCCGGATGGAAGATTGCGTTTGGTGAGCCCGGCGGTAGGGGTTAGCAATGGGAGCATTGTGAAATAAATGGCTTGAAGCCATTTATTTCACCCACGAATAAATTCATGGGGTGAGGCGGTAGGGTAGCCTCCCACGGATGAATCCGTGGGTTGGCTGGGTGTTTTACCCCAGAATCCTCACCCCAGCCAACTCCTCATCCATAAAAAGCAAATTCATCTCCGCATCGTACACCGCATTAAAAGCAAAAGGCTTTTCCTCCATTAAGTACTGATAAACCGTGAAATCGGTAGGCGGAGTGGGCACATTGGGGACATCCGCAAAAGCAATCCATTCCAAATCGCCCTCCGGGCAAGGCGGCGGTGGAATAAAATCAATATCCGCAATATAGATGTTGCACTGCCAATTGTAATCAATCGGTGAGGACTCCATCAGGGAGCCACCGTATTTTAATTTTTCCACCTCAAGCCCCGTTTCTTCTTTCAATTCCCGATGGGCCGCAGCCCGCGGATCTTCAAAGGGCTCCAACTTTCCACCTACGGGCAGATAACTACCTACATAAGGCGGCTTGATGCGTTTGAGCAAAAGGAAGTGTTGTTGATGGCGCAAAATGACCATGGAACAAGCGCGCTTAAGGCCGAGTGGAAAAGACATAGCAAGTAGAATTGAAAGGTTTTCACCAAATAAACAGTTATTCCGGCAAAAGTTTACAATCGAACTGAAAAAGATGTTTCCCCTCTTTTTAGATGATTTTCCCCAAATCCCCTTTTTGAAGGATGTTTCACGCGGCCCTTTCCCTGAACTTTGTGGGGTATTCAGCTGAAACAATACTGGTCACACCAAAACATCCAAAAACCTAAAACATGTATGAAAAAACTATGCACACTCCTGCTTTTGCTGGGGCTGCTTGGGAATATTTGTGCCCAAAATGAAACACCAACCCTGGCCAGAGCCTCCGAATTTACCATTCCTGTTTCGCCGGCATTTGATCTTTTGGCCATCAATCCATCCCAAATTTTGCGCCCGAACAACATCCGGGAATTTAAGGTGGATTGGTCCTTCCGATCCTGGCGACTCAAGCCCAATCTAGCCATTCAAGCCCAACCCATTTGGGAGATTTTTTACAACCGTGCCGATCTGCGATCTTATCAACGTACTTCCTCGTTTTTGAAGACGCTTTCTACTCTGGATTTTTCAGCCGGAACCATCGAGGATGACGCCCAAACCCGTCGGGTGGCGATGGCTGCCAAGATCAACCTGTACCGTGAACGCGACCCACTCAGCGACATTGAAGTGTTTGCAGTGGATACAACATTTGACCGCCTGCAAAAGGAGCGGATGAAGATGTTAATCGACCTGCAACTCAAACGCAACAGCGCCGAAGTCAGCATGCGTGACCGACTGCGCTACGAACAACAGATGGACTCCATCCAACAGGAATACAACAACCTGGATAAACTACAAAAAGACAACATCCAGAACATGGTAGTTCGCTACCTGCGCAGCAACTGGAATGCTTCACATGTGGATATGGCCTTTGGCCGGATTTTTTCCTACGTCAATCCCAAAGTGGATAGTTTGGTGCTGCGAGGGCAAGCCACTGCGTTTTGGGTCAGTGCCAGCAAAGGGATTGGCCGCAAAGTCCTGGTGACAGGCCTGTTCAAATACATCATGCAAGAACGACGAAACGATTTGAGCGCGATCAACGCCAGTGGCAACATCGTTTCGATGGGCATGGGCTTGCGCTACGGCGGTTCCAAGTTCAATTTTTTTGCCGATGTATTGTACTCGCAAGGCAATGCTCAATTTGTGCTCAGTGACCCTGGCCTGAACCTTACCCAACTCAGTGCGATGAGTATTTCCTACGGCGGCGATTGGCGACTTAGTCGCAACGTCATGCTTTCCTACGGGGTGAGAACCGATTACACCAAACAAATGCAATTCAAAAACATCATACCCGTCGCCAATCTGGCCTGTATGATGCGCTAAATTGATTCAATCACTAATTTTTTCACCTACAAACCTTTAAAACAATGAAAAATTCATTGCAGAATTCTTTTTTTAAGCTTTGCTTCACTCTTGCACTTTGTGCTTCTTTTTCGTTTTCCTATGCTCAAGTAGACACTGCTCAGGCCAGCCTGCTGCTCAAAGGGGATTTACAAAACCACCTAATCAGTAAGTTAGGGGGCAGATTGGGCGAAATCAAAGTGTCGGAACGTTTTACTGCCGGCAATTCCACCATCCAAATTGCATCCCGGCAAATCCCTTCCAGATTAGGCACTGTTGATCAGATTACCATTAAAATTACCGAGGCTGGCAAAACCCAGTTTTTTAGCCTGACCCAAGGTTCCGATGGTAAACTTTCAGAATTGCGGAGTGGTCAATTGGTAGCCATAAGTGGAGGAAACCCCCTCAATTGTGTCTCCCAGCTGTTTGGAGCAGCCAGTTCTTGCGGTGCTTGTAAAACCAAAATTCTAAATTGTATCAGCCAAAACAATACTTTCCTTGCCAGAGTACGTTGTCTCGGCCGCAATTTTGATGGCACTTGTATTTCATGTGGTGTTAGCCTGGTTTCAATCGTCAACTGCTTGAAAGGCTAATTCAATTCGATTTTTTGGAGTTTTGTGACCATATTGACGAGTGGGTGGCCTATTTTGGTCATCCACTCTTGTTCGTTATTACCCGAAAAATGAAAAAGTTGAGAACATTTTACACTACTCCTTTGATTTATTGCACGAAAGAAATTATCTTTGCACCCTGATTTAAAAAATTGAAAAAGGAGTTTGCCATGAAAAAAGATATCCATCCGGAATCTTACCGCACGGTGGTATTTAAAGATTTCTCTTGCGACGAATCTTGGTTGGGCCGTTCTTGTGCACCTTCCCGCGATAAAATCACATGGGAAGATGGCAATGAATATCCGCTGATTAAGTTGGAAATTTCCAGCGCTTCTCACCCATTCTTCACTGGAAAGATGAAGTTTGTGGATACAGCGGGTCGTATTGACAAGTTCAATAAGAAATTTGCCAAATTCGCTCAGAAGTCGTAAATCACCATACAATGTGATCACGGTAAAAAAAGTCCCAATCAGGTTTGGTTGGGACTTTTTTTTTAATTTTCGGGCAAACTTTTAAATCGCCTATGTGGCACGTCATTCTTTTTGACAGCGAAGTTCGCGAACAACTGCTTCCACTCACTTTTACCCGACCCGTAGGTGCTCTACGCGTAGGTGCACTCACCATTCAGGAAAAATGGAAGCAGTGGCTCAACGCGAAAGTTTCTTTTATTACCCAAGATTACCTTGCCAGTAAATTCCCCATCGAATACGGCGACGAAAACATTGTCATCAACGGTTCCGTGATGCCTTCGGATCGTTTGATCCGCCTGATCCGGCAAATGGAATTCAACGAAGCCTACCTCAAAGGTGAGGAATTGATTGTAGCAAAATTGGATCGGGAACAGTTGGAAAAACTCATCCACGATGAGGACATCGACCAACTGCACGTTTACGATATCGAAGACACTCCTTTTTTAAAAATAGATCACCCCTGGGATATTTTCCTCCAAAATGCTGCTGCATTGGAAGAAGATATTCAATTGCTTACCCAGGGTCGGGAGTCTCAGCCCATTTCTGATAGCAACCGCATCATCGGCGATCCCAGCCGCATCTTCTTGGAAGAAGGTGCAGTGGTGGAAGGGGCTAGCCTCAATGTGCTCGATGGCCCCATCTACGTCGGCAAAAATGCCGAGATCATGGAAGGTAGCCTCATTCGAGGCGGTTTGGCGTTGGGTGAACATGCTCAGGTCAAAATGGGTACGCGCCTTTATGGCAGCAACACCTTCGGCCCCTGGAGCAGGGTAGGTGGTGAAGTACACAATTCAGTCATTCAAGGTTATAGCAATAAAGCCCACGAAGGTTTCCTGGGTAACTCGGTCATTGGTGAATGGTGCAACATCGGCGCGGATACCAATACCTCCAACCTCAAAAACACCTACGAAGAAGTACGGATTTGGAATTACCCTGCTGGTCAGTTTTTACCTGCCGGCATCCAATTCTGCGGTGTAATCATGGGTGACCATGCTAAAGTGGGCATCAACTCCATGCTCAATACTGGTACAGTGATTGGGGTAGGTGCCAATATTTTTGGGGCTGGATTCCCCCGGGCTTTTGTACCGTCCTTCTCCTGGGGCGGGGCCGCTGGTTTTACTACCTTCCAACTGGACAAGGCTTTTGAAACCGCTGAAGCCATGATGCAGCGCCGAGGAAAGGAATTTGACATCTCCGAACGCCTTATTTTGCTGCGCACCTTTGAAGACAGTTCGAAATACCGCAATTGGGAAAAATAAAGACATGCACATTCCCGCCTGGAAAAGGTATCTGAGTTATCTGGTCGAAATCCACCTGGAAAGTGCATCAAGCGAGTACAATCCTCACCTGTACGTAAGCATGCGCCGGGGGCGCTATCAACTGAGCACGGCCCATGCCGTATATTCCTTTGAAGACCTTTACACCAACTTTGCCCGTGCTTTTGAGCAGTGCAAATTGGATGAATTGCCCGGCAGAGAGGCTTTGGTACTGGGCCTGGGCTTGGGCAGTATTCCTTACATCCTGGAGAAAAAACAGGGTATGGATTTCCACATTACCGCCGTGGAAATTGACGAGGTTGTCATCGACCTGGCTTACCGCTACACTTTAGCCGATTTAACATCGCCCATCGATATGATTTGTACCGATGCGGAAATTTTTGTGTCGAGCACTTACCAAAAGTATGACCTGATCTGTATGGATGTTTTTCTAGACGATCAGATTCCGGGCCCTTTCCAACAAATTGAATTTTTGGAACAATTGCACGAACTCTTGGCACCTGGCGGGCTACTGCTCTTTAATGTACTGGCTTTGCGGATCAGCGACCGGAGAAAAGCAGAGCGTTTTTTCTCCCAGGTGTTCAAAGCTGTATTTCCGCAAGGGACTTTTGTTGAAGTGGAATTCAATTGGGTGTTGGTGAATGATCGGGAGATGTTGCGCTAAACATCCTGAGGTGATTCCTTGAGTGCCTTAGGTTTCTTAGGTGGTGAATAATAATTTTTTACCACCTAAGAAACCTAAGGCACTTAAGGAATCACCTCAGTAATTATTGCGCCAGAAGTATTTGCAAGTACGGTTACCGCCACCTTTCCACAAACTCCCGCATCACCGCCACAAACTTCGTTGGCTGTTCATAATGTGGCGAATGCCCACACTTTTCAAACTCCACTATCTTTTTCCGATCTGGTGCTGTACCCAAAGTATTGTAAGTAAAACTGGCCAACTCGATGGGTAAAATAGGGTCATCCTTGCCCCACAACACCAACGCTGGGATATTGATGCGCCGCAACTCAGGCCTAAAATCCAGTCCATCTGCAAATTTAGCCTCAAAGTTATTGGTAAAATAAGCCAAAGAATAAGGCGAGCGCAGCAGCAGCTTAGTATAATCAAGCTGATTGCTATCGGCCAAGGCAGCAGCGTTGTAACTAGTGTCCAGTGCATAAGCAAAAATGTAGGGCTCCTGGTCAGAATACACAGGGTTGGGATGGGCTTGGTACCAATCGATCACGTATTGCCAGAATTTAAGGTCTTTGCCCTCGGCGATTTTGGCGGGTACTCGCTCCAAGGTCCAGTTTTTGACCGTTTGTACTTCCAGCGAGTCAAACACCGAACCATCCACATCAATCCAGCCCTGCACTTTTTGCTGGTTGTTGTTGCGACCCAGCCAGGCGGCGCTCAACCCGCCCCCCCAACTGTGGCCCAGCATGAACAACTTTGGCTCGTTAAACTGCTGGCGTACAAAGTCTACCACCACATCCACATCTTCCACAAATTGATCGATGCTTAAGGTCGATTTTTTGGGGTCACCTTGGGAAAGGCCCGAAAAACGTTGGTCCCAGTACACGACTGCGTAGTCTTTTTCCAGCTCGGCAAAACTTTTGGTTACCGCAAATTCATGACCCGAATCGCCGGGGCCACCATGTACGGTGACTATAAAAACACCGGATTCGAGGTTGCCTTTGACCCAGACGGGCATGGCAGCGCCTTTGTGGCGAACGAAGTAGTAATTGCCTTCGCTGAGGAATTCAGATTTTTCACAGGCAAAAAGGCTGATGGCGAGCAAGGCCACCCAGAGTAACTTTTTCATAGTTAGAGGTTTGTAGGCTGATTAATAAATGGGAACAAGTACTTACTTGATTCGGTGAATGAATCCAACTTGCAAGGCCAGGTGAGGCAGGGCAAGGTTGTTGAACGGCAACTGCCAAAATACCTTGGGGCGGAAATAGATCAGATTGGCACTGGCAGCATCTTTGCTCAGGTTGTAACCAACGCCCAAGGTCACCGAAGGCATGATGTCGAGATTGGCAAAAGCCGAAGCGCGCCGGATATTGCCATTTTCATCGCGTTGAAAAACGCCGTCGCCATTGTAAAAACTCAACAGGGTACCCAAGCCCAGGTATTGCTCGGTAAAAAAGCCCGAAGCCCGATAACGACGCAAACCAGTATGCACATCCATAAATACTCCGGTGTGGTTGCGGGCATGTACGTAGGCACCTAAGTCAGCGCGAAAGAGGGTGGATACTTTTTTGGATTGATTTTTTTCCAGCTCCAAATGAGCGACCAATCCGGGATGGGTGGCTGTTTCACCGAAATAACCCAGGCCCAAGTTGAGGTTTTTTTGTGCCATCAGGTTCGAAGTGCTTAAAAAAATCAGCACACTTAAGATACTCCA
>JAAFHQ010000321.1 GCA_013298445.1 Chitinophagales bacterium
TTTTCGAGGTGCTTTTTTCACTAAGCAACACATAAGTTTGGGTCTCAACAATGGCTGGGTTCGGTGCAGAAACCGGGCGCAATTCGTGCTGGAGGCTTACGATCGCCATGCGGCCAGCGTCGCTCGTCTTTTCGCTGATGTTTTTGACGAAGCTCGTCCGCTCTACCATTGAACCAATCTCAATGTCGCCCTGATACGCTACCGTTCTGCCTCCCAAAAGTAATCTTGGCAAACCCAAATCAGGGAGTGGAACCCCCAAACCAGGAAATCCATCCTGACGCAATGCCGATTTTCGGGTCTCGCCCGCCAGCATAAAAAAGTGCCAACCGCGTGGGAGCAAAGCCCCATCTGAATAGGCCTCAGCATCCAAATCTAGCATAGCCGCTACCCGCCTTACCATCGACAAGCTACACATATCATGGGATTTTTTGGGGTGCCCCAACACAAATGGCTCTTCCATAGATGGAGAATTTTCAACAAAACTACAGTCTTGTTTTTATATTTGAAAAATATTTTTCAAATTTGCAAAGTATTTTTCCACACTAAGTTCAATTCTGATGAAATTTAAATACCACCACATGAACATTTGCACAGAAAATGTGCAAAAAACATCGGAGTTTTATCAGTCTGTATTCGGTTTAAGCCGCGTCCAGGATGAAGAGCACCAACTGGCTGGAGAAGACACGGTTGACCGATTCGATGGAGTAGTTGATTTTTTAACCGATGGAGCCGTTGAATTTCACATTACGCGGAAGGATGTCAACCTCGGTTTTCAAATGAAACAGGTGATCAATCCATTGGAGCGGGGGCATTTTTGCTTCCGTACAGATGATATAGTTGGATTCAAAAATCGCTTGGAAGAAAAGGGAATTCCCTATGCCGACTATGGCAAGTGGGCCTTGGCGGGTTGGTACCAAATCTTCTTTCACGACCCGGATGGCAACATCATCGAAGTTCATCAAACGGGAATGTAGTAATGCAATGAAAACAAAAGAAACTGAAGAAGCAGCAGAGAAAGGTGGGGCTTATTCCGCCCCGGCCCTGGAGAAAGGCCTGGATATTTTGGAGGCTCTGTGCCAATGCGAAAATGGGCTGACCCAACAGGAAGTTGCAGTGCGATTGGGGCGCAATCTGGGCGAAATTTACCGCATGCTTACTTGCCTGGTGCGCAGGGGCTACGTGGCCAATTACGGCAACCTGTACACCATCACATCCAAGCTTTTTCAGTTGTCGCATTATCACCCGCCTACCTATCGTTTGTTGACGGCGGCTATTCCAATTATGGAGGAGCTGTCTCAGGAAATTTCATTCCCTTGTGATTTGAGGGTTTACAACAGCGGCGTGCAGATCGTGATCGCTTCTATTCAGCCCCCCAATGGACTGGGTTTTATGACCCGGGTTGGCTCTGAAATAGCGGTTGCTCCATCGGCGTCGGGGTTGGTATTGGTCGCCTTCCAAGACCCGGTAATCCAGGAGCTACGCATTCGGGAGAGCCTCCCGAACCAGGCTGAAGCTGAAGTCAATACTTTTCGCAATACCCTGAAAGAGGTCGCCGCCCAAGGTTTCGCCTCTATCCAAAGCAATCAATACGCAGGGCTGCACGCCATTTCCTTCCCTATTTTGGACATCAATGGTTTTGCCATCGCGGCCTTGACGGTGCCTATGTTGGCCCGCATTGATGGAATGCAGCAGGCTACCCAAGCCGAGGTCGAAGCTAAATTGAGGAAAAGTGCAGCAAGCCTAAGTCATAAAATTACTCGTGGAAACAATGAGGACTTTTCGGTTTAACATTCAATCTGCACTACCGGGCCTTTCGTAAGTCAACCCAAAGCCCTGCAGTGTACCTACAAACATTCAGCATCGCAAGATCATGAAATTGAGCTATAAACTTTTACTAGGTAGCGCAGCTATCCTGGGGCTTTTGGCTATTGGGGTTTTGATTTTTGGCAATGACCTCCCTGCTACCGGGCCTTTCGTTATCGGGGCCTTAGTCTTTTTGGCCATTGGTGGCCGAGGCACTCCCCGAATCAGACAATTGGCTTTTACGATTTGGGTATTTGCTGCCGTTGCGGTTGGGATGTATTTCCCCCAATATTTTCAGCGGATAGGAGATTTCAAATTTACCAGCCTGATCGTACCCTTGATTCAGTTGATCATGTTCAGCATGGGTACCGAAATGAGTTTGAAAGATTTTGAAGGCGTGATCAAGACGCCCAAGGCGGTTTTAATTGGCCTGGTCAGCCATTTTACCATCATGCCCTTAGTGGGTGTTTCTTTGGCAAAAGGATTCGGTTTTCCACCTGAGATAGCCGCTGGAATTGTTTTGATTGGTTCGGTGCCAAGTGGCGTAACTTCAAATGTACTTGCCTTCATTGCCAAAGCTAATATGCCTTTGTCCATTACCATTGCTACTGTATCCACCTTGATGGCGCCCATCATGACTCCTTTTTTGATGAAAATACTGGCCGGGCAATTTGTGGAGATTGATTTTATGAAGATGATGCTTCATGTTGTTGAGATCATTCTCCTCCCAATTGCCCTCGGATTGATCATCAACCGGCTGATTCGTAAGGGTATGAAATGGTTACAAACGGTCATGCCCATAGTATCCATGTGTGGGGTGCTGATGATGTTGATTGTGATTGTTTCATCAGGTCGGGATGCCTTATTGAACATTGGGCCACTGCTTTTTCTGGCTTCGATGATCCACCATTCAACGGGTTACCTGCTGGGGTATTGGAGCGGACGGCTGATGGGGCTTGATGAACCTACCTGTCGGACCATTTCCCTTGAGGTTGGGATGCAAAATGGTGGCTTGGCCTCGGGCATCGCGCTGCAAATGGGCAAGGTTGCTACAGTTGGTTTGGCTTCGGCCATTTCTGTGCCCTGGATGACGATTTCGGGGTCATTGCTGGCCAATTGGTGGCGGAATCAGTCTATAAAAGAAGAAGTGAATCTTGAAGAAGCTGGTCGCTAAAACCATACTAGACATTTTTGTATTTCAGAAGCGAAGGACATGAATTGCCACGTGCTTTAGCTCGTGGATACGGATTACCCTTTATTTGGGCTTTAGCCACAGCCTTAATTTTTAAACTAGGGCTAAAGCCCAAAACAAAGAGTAGCCTCCTATCCACCAGCTAAAGCAGGAGGCAATTCATGTCCTCCGAGCAAAATATCAAGTAGTTTGCTCTAAAATAACAGTCTATGGAAATTACTAAAATCGCAGTAATCGGGGCAGGCAATATGGGGCATCAAATTGCCTTGTGTGCCGCCTTGTCTGGTTTTCAGGTGAAGTGTACCGATACCAACACTGAAATTCTGGATAAAGCCATTCGCTTTGCCGATGATTACTTGCAAGAGCGGGTGAGCAAAGGCAAATTAAGCCAGGAAGCGGCCGATCAAGCGCGTAACAATATTGCGTTTGTCCCTACAGTGGAAGCCGCAGCCGCAGATGCTGACCTGGTGATTGAAGCGGTCATTGAGAACCTGGCCATCAAAAGAAAACTGTTCGCACAGTTAGACCAAATCTGTCCGGCACATACCATTCTCGCGACCAATAGCTCTTACATCGTAAGTTCTAAAATCGCTGATGCTACCACACGAGCAGACAAAGTTTGCAACATGCATTTTTTCAATCCGGCTTTGGTCATGAAGTTGGTTGAAGTAGTGCAAGGCCCGCATGTTTCAGCCGAAACCGTTGAATTGTTGATGGAGGCTGCCAAAAAGATGGGAAAGACCCCGGTTTTACTCCACAAAGAGATTTATGGTTTTTTGGTCAATCGCTTTTTACAAGCCACACGACAAGAAGCCTTAAAACTCCTGGATATGGGCGTAGCATCCTACGAAGATATTGATACCGCCGTGAAGAATGGATTAGGTTATCCTATGGGACCTTTTCAACTCCTGGATCTTACCGGAATAGATTTGGCTTACCATGTCAGTATGGAGCGCTACCGCGAAAGTGGAGATCCAGCAGATAGACCTTCCCCAACGGTTGTTGAAAAGTTCACTAAAGGAGAATGGGGTAAAAAAGTGGGGAAGGGCTTTTACGATTACGAATGAGGTGATATTTAGAAAGGCTGCCACTTTGGGCAGCCTCTACAATTCTATTTCAACTTCATGTTCACCGGATCCCACTTCACAATTTTTTTGGTAAAGTAGCTCTCGTTGCAAGACAAGGCTGGAGCCGCGGCCCTGAATCCAAATTCGGCGTCTTCAATCACCGGTTTTCCCGTTCTGATCGAGTCGAAAAAGTTGGTAAAATGGTCCAAATGGTCATCATAACCAGCAGGGGCTTTGAACACAATGTCTTCCTTGGTTTTCCTTTTTCTTTGCTCAGCAGTCCATTTTGCATTGTATTCTTTTTGCATTTCATCCTGCATGCTTTTTGAAAAAGTAAACAGGGAATCATAGCCACCGAATCCAGGTGCTTCGGGCATCAAGCTGTGTTTGACCGTGATGTTGTTGCCCTTCACCTCGATGACGCCTTCCGAACCCACCAATTGGATGATCTCTTGCCCGCCTGTACCACTGATGAAATTCACTTGCAGGGTCATCAGAAAAGCGGCGTGTTCGGCGCAGTCTGGATACTGCAGAACACCCGACATCACATCGGGCATATTGCGACCGTCTTTCCAATAGCTGAATTGCCCGGTGCTGAAGATGGTCTCCGGCCCTTTTGAATTGGTGATAAAGTGGGTTCCGCTCAGCAAATGGATGAACAAGTCTCCCGCTACACCCGTGCCTACTTCTTTAAAAGCCCGCCACCAAAAAAACTTCTTGGCGTCAAAAGCCATTTTTTCGGTGACTTCGATAAATCGATCCCAATCGGTGGTCAGGGCATTGGCGTCTTTGGGGATGGTGTATTCCCAGGCACCAATCGAACTCTGCCGATCGTACACTGCATTCACCATATTGAGCTTGCCAATTTCACCAGCCGCCAATAATTCTTTAGCCTTGGCATAACCGATGCTACTGACCCGTTGACTCCCCACCTGCAGCACTTTACCCGCTTTTTTGGCTGCTGCCATCACCGGGTAGCCTTCCTTGATTTTATACACCATCGGCTTTTCGCAATACACGTGTTTGCCTTTTGCCAAAGCATCCAGTACGATGCGGGCATGCCAGCAATCGGTCGTGGCGATGATCACCGCGTCGATGTCAGGTCTGTCCAGGAGTTCTTTGTAGTTCCTCGTGGTGTAGAGTTCATTGCCAAATTTCTCCTTGGCATTGTCGATTCTGCCTGTGTACAAATCACAAATGCCGGCCAGTTCTACACCGGGGACTTTGAGTGCAGTCGTCAAGTCAAAATGGCCTTGCACCCCATACCCGATGACCCCCACGCGGATTTTGTCATTCGGAGAAATGGCTTTTTCATAGTGCAAAATGCGTTCTTCTGCTTTTCCCTGAGCAGCAAGGGCTGCTAATGGGGAGGCCGCAGCGGCCAGGCTTGTGGCCGCTAGTTTTTGTAAGAACTTTCTTCTGCTCGCTGAGTTATGGTTTTCCATAAAGCTTATTTTAGGTTGATCTGATGTTCCAATTGATCATTTGACCGAATAGCTCACAAAGGCCACTTTTTTGCTATCCGGGCTCCAGGACGGCACATTGATGGTGCCTTGTCCGCCATAAAACACCGGGGTAATGTCCTTAATAGCTTTAGTTTTGGGGTTCATCAGGCACAATTTGACATTTTTGCCAAACAAATGGCTTTGTTTTTCATCGGAAGTGTAGGCAATGTACACAATCCATTTGTTGTTGGGCGAAGGGTGGGCAAACCAATTGGAATTTGTATCAAAAGTCATTTGTTCGGCCTGACTGCCATCGGCCAACATCCGCCAGATTTGCATGTGGCCGGTGCGGTAGGAATTAAAATAGATGTACTTCCCATCGGGGGAATAATCGGGGCCGTCGTCCAGGCCTTCCGTAGTCGTCAACCTTTTTTCCGTGCCGCCTTCAATGCCAATGGTGTAAACGTCAAAATTGCCGTTGCGCTCGGCACAATAGGCCAGGGTTTTGCCATCGGGGCTCCAGCCATGCCAGAAGGAGGGCACTTCGGGGGTTATTCTGCGGGGTTCTCCTCCGGTGATGGGCAGGACGTACAAGGCCGATTTGTAGGATTTTGGCGAAGGGTCACTTTTGTCATTGTGGCTGATCACCAACCATTTTTTGTCGGGCGAGATACCGTGGTCGTTGTTACAGGCCCTGGCAAAACCAGTATTCAACTCCGTCAATTTTTTGGTAGCCAAATCCAGCGTGAAAATTTCCCCTTTGCTATTCAATACCAGGTAATTGTCGGGATGCCAATTCGGTGCTTCAAAATGCTTTTTAATGGCCAGAATGGTGTCAATTTTTCCCGTCTTGATGTTCAAGGTTTGGATGTAACTCGTGGTGTCTGGTTTGCTTTGGGCGATTGCAAGCACGGAACCAGCCAAGCATAAAACGGCAAGGCAAATTATTTTAAAGTTGGGCTTTATCGCCCTGAAAAGGACCTGTTTTTTCATCGCAGCGTTTTTAGTGTAAAACAAAGCTAAATATTTGGCGATGAAAACCGTATTGTTTATTGGGCTGTATGATCGGCCCTTTGCCATCAACAATTTTCAAAAGAAAATCCTGAATCTCAATGTGTTGGAAAGGTTGGGGAAGAAGGTAACGGGAACGGCGAGTCGGGCGCCGTATTTGTATAGGTTTAGGAGGTAAGGAGGGGATTGTGCCGCAAGCTGTAGCACAATTGAAAAGATCAAGTTATTATTTCTTATTTCCCTCTATTTCAACACACTACCAATCGCGGAGCGATTGAATTCAGAATAGCCCCGGTCGTCCGCAGGGTCGATCAGTTCTAGATTTGGAAGTAAAATCTGGCGCGGTAGAGACGTTGCATGCAACGTCTCT
>JAAFHQ010000322.1 GCA_013298445.1 Chitinophagales bacterium
AGGGATGTCTGTTCCCTTCAGGGCGTCGGCGATTTCCTGAACGGTAAATGGGTTCACCGTGGTACGCGCGCCAATCCAGAGTACGTCGATACCCGCTTTCAGGGCTTCAAAAACGTGCTCGCGGTTTCCCACCTCAGTGGTCACTTTCAGGCCGGTTTCTTCTTTGACTTTTTTCAGCCAGGCCAGACCAGGTGCGCCTACGCCTTCAAACTCTCCTGGGCGGGTACGTGGTTTCCAGATTCCTGCGCGGAACAGGTCAATTATGCCATCGCTGGCCAGTTCACGAGCAGTTTGTAGAACTTGCTCTTCGGTTTCTGCGCTACAAGGCCCTGCAATCAGAATGGGTCTTTTATCAGCGCGCTCCAAAACGGGACAAAATGTCATTGCCATGGTACAAGAACTTAAGAGATGATTTTACGAATTTGATTTGCTTCAGTAATGAGTTGGTGAAAAGTATCGAAATCCTTTTTGATCAAAAGGCTGCGAAACTGCGAAAGTCGACTGATGTGCTCGTCGAGGACGTCAAGCACATTGTCGCGGTTTTGGCGGAAAATGGGGATCCAGGTATCCGGTGAACTTTTGGCCAAACGCACCGTGGAACTAAATCCCGTGCTGGCCAATTCAAAAATGCGCTCAGCGTCCTTTTCTTTGGCCAAAACGGTCAAGGCCAGGGCAAAGGAACTGATGTGTGAAATGTGTGAAATGTAGGCAGTATGGACATCGTGCTCTACACTGTCAAAATGGGTGATGCTCATGGGGATGGAATGGTAAAGGTCTTCAACGAGTTTCACGGCATCCGGGTCGCTGTCGGCGGTATCACACAACACCGTGTATTTTTGATTAAAAAGGTTGGGAACTGCTGCCTCGGGGCCGGAGTATTCGGTACCCGCCATCGGGTGGGTAGCCACAAAACGCCGCCGCATCGGGTGGCCTTGGACTGCTTCCAGAATGGGGACCTTGGTCGAGCCTACATCAATTACCACCTGTTTGTCGTTGATTTTATCCAACACCAGAGGGATTACCCGGGTCATGGAATCTACGGGGGTAGCTACAATGATGATGTCGGATTGGGCAATGGCTTCATCGAGCGGCATGTCCTCGTCGATGAGCCTGCGACGGTAGGCTTTGTCGATGTTGTCCGGATTGATGTCGACACCGATGATGCGCTGCGCGAAGCCATTCTCCTTGAGGGAGATGGCGAGTGAGCCGCCGATGAGTCCGATGCCGATTATTGAGATGGTCATGTTGTCTGTAATGTCTGGTCTGTGATGTACCCACGACAAAAATCATGGGCTAAGCTTTTTGTGTGGCCTCCCACGGCTCCTAGATTCCCACGACTAAAGTCATGGGGTGGCGCTGTGTGTGGCCTCCCACGGATAAATCCGTGGGTTGGCTGTGTTAACGTTCAACTGGCAACCTGAAAAGGCTGTAGGGCTTTGTACTTGGCGATGCGTACGTTAGCTTCCTGGAATAACTTGGCATCGGCGCACAAAGAGATACGGATGTAGCCATTGCCTTGACTTCCAAAGATTCCACCAGGGGTAATGAACACATGGGTGGATTCCAGGATTGCATCGGAAAGGGCATACCCGTCGGGGTAGTAGTTGGGGATTTTGGCCCAAACAAACATCCCAACTTGATGCGGGTCGTAACTGCATTCCAGCAGGTCGAGTAATGCAAAAACCTCCTTGCGTCGTGCACGGTACACATCGTTGAGTTCGGTGTACCAGGAAGGTGGGTTTTGAAGGGCTTTTACTGCGGCTTCCTGGATGGGTTTGAACATACCCGAGTCCATGTTGCTTTTGAAACGCACCACGGGTTCGAGGTATTCAGGCGCTCCTGCGAGCATGCCGACCCGCCAGCCTGCCATATTGTGGGCCTTGCTGAGGGAATTGAGCTCCAGGGCAACTTCCATGGCACCGGGTACACTCAACAAACTCATGGGGTTTTCATTCAGAATAAAGGTGTAAGGATTGTCGTTGACCAGCAGGATTTTATGGGCTTTGGCAAAAGCAACCAGATCCTTGAAATAAGCTGGATCAACCTGAGCACCAGTCGGCATGTTGGGGTAATTGACCCACATGATTTTGACCTTGCTCAAATCCTGTTTGGCCAGGGCATCCAAGTCAGCTTGCCAGTTTTTTTCTTCTACCAAATCGTAATCCCTTACCGTAGCACCCGTCAACAAACTCACCGAACGATAAGTGGGGTAGCCCGGGTTGGGCACCAAAACTTCATCCCCCGCCTCCAGGTAACTCATCGAAATGTGCATGATGCCTTCCTTTGAGCCAATTAAGGGCAGAATCTCTTTATCAGGATTGAGCCGAACGCTAAAATATTCCCAATACCAATCAGCGAAAGCACGACGCAACTCAGGAATGCCCTGATAACTTTGATAAGCATGGGTATCCGAGCGTTTAGCTGAGGCAATTAAAGCGTCAATTGTAGCTTCACTGGGAGGTAAATCAGGACTTCCAATGCCCAGGTTGAGCACGTTTTTGCCTTCAGCCCGCATTTGTGCGATCTGTTTAAGCTTGATGGAGAAGTAATATTCTTCTACATTGCCCAATCTGCTTGCTGTTGAAATTATTGGTGTCATAGCATTAAAAGATTCTTGGTCGACTTAAAAATCATACAATGTCCCTTGTTTGTACGCGCCCAACAATTTCAGGTTGTGCGTAACCGGACGTAGCGCCTCATAAGCCTGATCCACACTTACATGCCCTTCGGCCACGTAGTCGATGAACAAGCGGTACTCCCAAGGCTGCCCAATGATGGGGGCAGACTGGATTTTAGACATGTTGAAGTTGTAGGCCGAAAGGATAGCCAATACCTTATGCAAACTGCCTACGGTGTGGCTGACCCCAAAACTGATGGAAACTTTGTCCGCATCAGGGTCGGTGATGGCTTGATCAGCGCGTTGCAAAACCAGGAAACGGGTATAGTTTTTCTTATTGGTTTCAATGCTTTCTGCAAGAATTTCCATCTCATACAAGTCGGCGGCTAAGGTACTGGCGATTGCTCCCACAGTCTTCAAACCTTTTTCACGGACGTTGCGTGCGGAGAGGGCTGTATCTTCGGTACGAATCAATTGGATGTGTGGATATTGGCGGAAAAATTCCAAACATTGCTCGATGGCAACAGGGTGGGAGTGGACCTCGGTCAGGTCTTCAATTTTGACCCCGGGTAGCACCATCAGATTTTGTTTTACCCGCAAGTAAACTTCACCAACGGCCATCAGATTGGCTTGGTCCAGAAGTTTGTAATTGGCCATTAAGCTACCTGCCAGGGAGTTTTCGATGGCCATCAGGGCGGCATCCATTTCTTCACCTGCTTCCAGTTTTTCAACCAGTTCTTCAAAGGTCAGACAGGGAACGATGTCGATGGGGCGGCCTTCGAAGCACAAGCGTGCGGCGATCTCGTGGAAGGCACCGGGGAAACCCTGGATGCCTACTCTTAGGTTTGCCGTCTCTTGGTCGGCCTCTTTTTCTGATTCTGCAAGTAGCGTTTGCATACTTCTCTTTTTTCCCACGACTAAAGTCATGGGTTAGTTATGTTTTGTTGCCTCCCACGGATAAATCCATGGGTTGGCTGCTCCCAATAGCATATTGGGATATAATTTGGTTGGAGGTGGTAGGATTTTGGAGGCGAGCGTTATCACACCCACACTTCACACCCACACAACACACCTGATATGGTGTATGGGCAAAAAAAAAGTCCCGCTTTGCGGGACCCTTTATTTTATCATCTGTTGTTTAACAGCAAAAACTCAGCAGTCCCTTATGATTGACCATAAAAGTAAAAGCTGAAAAAGTAAAAGCTGTTGTTCAAACGCATGATGATGTCATTTTTTAAATGCTTCACAAACCTAGAGAATTCTATTTGGAAACGCAACCCTTAAAGGTCAATTTTTTTAATTTTTTTACGATTTCATAAGAAAAGAAACGGAAAACAAACAGCCCAGGCTGAGTTTTAAACGATTACTGGTCGATTATTGCTATTTTTTGCGGAAAAATCGGATTTTAATTTGTTAATTTCGCGACTAACCGTATAAAATTAGGATCGTATGCGCGCAATTGACTCTTTGCTGAGCGAATATGGCGAAAGCCATCAGAACAAAATCAATAAAGCTTTTCACTGGATTTGTATTCCAGCCATTGTTTTTAGCTTGATGGGATTGTTGACTGCTATCCCTTCTGCCTACCTGAGTGCTTGGTTACCAGCACAATGGGCGCCTTATTTCAATTGGGCGACGATTTTTCTCTTCGTCAACCTGATTTACTATTTCCGCCACTCATTGACCATTGCTATTGGCATGCTGCTGTTTGCTTCTTTTTGCATCATCGGCAACGTGTGGCTACAACAAAACGTGAACATGCCGCTTTGGAAAACCGCCTTGATCATTTTTGTGGTGGCCTGGATTGGCCAGTTTATCGGCCACAAAATTGAAGGTAAAAAGCCCTCCTTTTTCAAAGACATCCAGTTTTTGATGGTGGGCCCGGCGTGGTTGTTGCATTTTTTGTATAAGAAGGCGGGAATAAAATATTAATGATGAATGATGAATGATGAATGATGAATTGCTGCCGCAGCAACTTTGACAATGTCGCTGCGGTAGCCATTCATCACTCATCATTTATCACTCATCACTTATTTTACCAGTTTTTCTATCAACCAATTCGCCACCAATTCATTTTCCTCCGGGAAAGTCCAGTGCCCAGTTTCCAGGAACAACTTGAGTTCTTTGGGGGCGGTGATGGAATTGTAGACGGCCCACATGGAAGTAGGCGGGCAAGTTTCGTCGTTGAAGCCCATTGAATAAAATGTGGGCACTTTGAGCTGTTTGGCAAAATTGACCACATCGTAATACGCAGCCGTTTTGATTTTGGCTTCGGTGTTGTTTTGTAGATTGTTTTTGTCAAAAATGTGTGGCCAGCCACCAGCGCGATTTTTCAAATAACCTACCATATCGGCTAAGGCCGGATAAATTGGAGCTGTCCATTTTACCCGCGGATCGAGGGCTGCCGTAACGATAGACAAAGCGCCTCCCTGACTACCACCAGTAACGGCCAGGTTACTACCATCATACTGAGGCAAACTCACCAAAAAATCATTGGCACGTACACAACCCAGGTAAACCCGCTTGTAGTAATAACGATCGCGGTCATCCAGGTTGTAAGCCCAGTAGCCGCTGAGGTTGCTGCCCATCATGTCGTTGTACACACTTACATCCATGGTGACGGGTACGCCGTGAATGCCAATTTCCAGGGTGATTACTCCTCTTTCGGCGGTACGCACATCACCCGCGTATGGGCGAGCGCCTGCGCCGGGTACCCGCAACAAGGCAGGGTATTTTCCTTCGGCCTTGGGGACACAAAGGATACCATAGACTCTTGCACCAGCCCGGAAGTTTTGGATGTTTACATGGTAAACGTTGACCTTTTCAGTGCAACGTTCGGGGAGTAGGGTCATTTTAGCATCGAGGGGCATTTTGGCCAGTTCGGCTTTGGCTCCATCCCAGAAGCTGTTGAAGTCGCTCGGCAGTTCAACCGCTGGTTGGATTTTTTCAGGATCAATGCCCGCTGTGGCCAGGCCACGGTATTCTTTGCCATCTACCAAGGCAGTGACGATGCAACGTAAAAAGCCAGGAGTACTCATGCTGCCGCCGGCCAGGGTGGTCATTCCTGTTTTGAGGGTGATGGTTTCTTGTTTGGTGGCGGGCATTTTTTCCGGACCAATTTCATAGCGAATTTTTGCATCCTTGACCAGGTTGCCATTGCGGAAGACGGATACACTAAAATTGACGTTTTCGCCACTGCGGTAAGTCCAGTTGTCGTGGTCAGTACCGACGATCACCTTGACGAGCCTTTCAACGGGTTGCGCCTGCAAGCTGATGCCGCTCAGCACAATACTCAAGCATAGAAAGAGAAAAAAGAACTGCTTCATGATTGTTGATGTTTTTGTCTGTTAATGTAGTGTTAACTTAGGTCAAGTGTTTATTGCAAAAGAAGTTAATTTCTTTTACTTTGTATATTCAAAAGCTTAAAGTTATGTTTGGTCAAAAAACGGCATTTGATTACCTCATCGGACTCTTGGCTTTACTTTTGGTTTTGCTGCAGGTGTACCTGGTTTTTCAATACTGGCAACTGCTGCCAGAACGTATCCCCACCCACTACAATTTTGCTGGAGAACCTGATGCCTACGGGGCTAAGACGACTTTGTTGTTCTTACCCCTGATTGGAGCTGGGCTATTTGTTATGCTTACCGTAGTGGGCTTGAATCCCCAAAGTATGAATTTGCCCGTTAAAGTGACGGAAGAAAATCGGGAATTGGTTTATGCCCAGGCCGTGCGGTTTATTCATTTTTTACGCATGTTGATCGGCGTTTTGTTTGGGTACCTGATCTGGGGAACCATCCAGGTGGGTTTGGGTAAACAGACTCAGTTGGACAGCCGGATTTTGTTTGGTTTATTGGGGGTATTGGGAGTAGTCATGATTTGGTATTTTGCACGTATTCCAAAAAGAAATAAAGAATAATATCCAACGTTAAAAACATAACCCTTCCAGCCATGATTAAAAACATTATCCTCTTGTTGGCCCTGGTTACAACTGGCTCATTGTGTGCACAACGCACCGTAATCGCGGGCAAATTCCCTTATCAGCGCGATGTCCCTTTTTCTGTAGCCTTTATTTCCAATCAGGTAGTGTTGATTGATGAATGGGGTAAAGTGGCCGACACCAGCAATGCCCAAGGCTTTTTTTATTTGGAACTCAAGGTAGACAAACCGAGCATCATCCGGTTTACGCAGCGTGAAAACGTCGAGTTGTACATCCGCCCCGGAGATAGCTTGTGGATAGAAATGATCAATGGGCGCAATGTTACCTTCG